>CBFGTI010000028.1:0-43779 GCA_965651695.1 uncultured Imperialibacter sp.
AGGGGGTGGATCGGCCTTAACTTAAGATAATTGAGTAGGGGTGGAGATGCTGCCAATGGTTGAATGTATTAAACCCGCCTTAGCTTATGAAACTTGGTGAAGCTTCACAGATATCAATAGGGGTGCCTGATTTGACGGCGTCTATTACTCACTACGAAAAATTGGGTTTTAAGGTAATAGCTACCGGCAACAAGCCATATCCATGGGCGCAGCTAACCGACAACTCGCTACTCATTCTGCTCAACCAGGACGGTATGCAGTACATTGGCTTGCTGTATTTTTCCGCGTCATTTGATGAGGTGGTGGAATACCTGAGAAAGAGCGGAGTGAAATTTATACGGGAGATGAAGATGGGCGAGAAATTGCACCAGGTGATCTTTGCCACACCCGATGATTTTATGATCAGTGTTGTAAACCATTCGCCGGGGGAAATGTACCAGCCCAATGGGCCCAACTACCTTACGATGACGGAAGAGCAGCATCGGGACGTCGCCAACTACCCGAACAAAAGCCTCGGTTTTTTCGGCGAATTTTGCCATCGGGTAAAGAACTTCGGAGCTTCAAAGGCATTTTGGCAAAACATCGGCTTCGAATGCGTGTACGAGTCGGGAGGACCTTACCATTGGGGGCTGTTTAAAGATAGCTGGCACATTGTTGGACTGCACCAAACTACCGACTTTGATTATGCAGCCATTACCTATTTTGCGAAAGATACCCGTGAGAAAATTAAGGCGCTCCGGCAGAACGGGGTTACTGACATTACGCAGTTTACCGGTACGGGCGGTAATGAAGACAATGTGGTAATTACGGGGCCGGAAGGGCAGAGGGTCTTTTTGTTTAATTTTTGAGGTTGCAGGCTTTGCAAATAGCAACTGGAGCGATTTTAAAAAACGCTCCAGTCAAAAATGCAAATGCCTACTTAAAAGCCGGTATGCCCGTAATATGATTACCCAAGATCAGCAGGTGGATGTCGTGTGTTCCTTCGTAGGTTACCACCGACTCCAGGTTCATCATGTGGCGCATCATGGGGTATTCGCCTGTTATGCCCATGCCGCCATGAATTTGACGAGCTTCCCGGGCAATTTCTAACGCCGTGGCCACACTGTTTCTTTTAGCCATCGATATTTGCGGTGTAGTAGCCTTCCCTTCGTCCATCATTTTGCCCAGCTTCCAGTTCAGCAGCTGCGCTTTGGTGATTTCAGTTAGCATTTCTGCCAGCTTTTTCTGTATCAGTTGAAAGCTGCCGATTGGCTTATCGAACTGTATGCGCTCCATCGAATATCTGCGGGCGGAGTCGTAGCAGTCCATGGCGGCACCAATAGCGCCCCACGCTATGCCAAACCGGGCCCTGTCGAGGCATTTCATGGGTGCGCCGAGGCCACTTTTGCCGGGAAGCAGGTTTGCTTTAGGCACTTTCACGTTGTCGAACACTAACTCGCCTGTGCAGCTTGCTCTTAACGACCATTTTCCGTGGGTTTCCGGCGTGGAAAAGCCTTCCATGCCCCTCTCCACTATCAATCCGTGAATCCGCCCGGTTTCATCTTTTCCCCAAACCACCGCTATATCGGCTTTCGGAGCATTGGAAATCCACATTTTACTGCCGTTGAGCAGGTAGTGGTCGCCCATGTCTTTGAAATTGGTTTTCATACCGGAAGGGTTCGAACCAAAGTCGGGTTCCGTTAGACCAAAGCAGCCAAGCATTTCGCCGCTGCCAAGCTTGGGTAAATATTTGCGTTTTTGCTCTTCGCTGCCAAAGGCATAAATGGGGTACATTACCAGCGAGCCCTGCACCGAGGCTGTAGAACGCATGCCGGAGTCTCCACGTTCTATTTCCTGCATAATCAGCCCATAGGAAATGTAATCCGAGCCGCCGCCGCCGTATTCGGCAGGAATGGTGGGCCCGAAAGCGCCTATTTCGCCAAACTTTTTAACGATTTCGTAAGGGAAGTGATTTTTTTCTGCCCAGTCTTCTATGTAGGGGCTAATTTCTTTTTTAACAAAATCGCGAATTGAGCTGCGAATCAATTTGTGCTCCTCCGTAAGCAGATCGTCGATTTCGTAAAAATCGGGAGACTCAAAATGATCCTGCTTTTGTTTTTTGGCTGTATGATTACCAGGGGTTAATGTGTTTACCGACATGTTGATTTTTGGTTAAATCCCGTGAAACGACCAAATTTACAACTAAATCAATTAATTCCTTGGCTTGATGCGCAATTCGGATAAAGATCAGAAGATAGTGAGCCAGTTAAAAAAACTGGAGGAAAAATATGAAGCGATGGGGCAGGACCTGTCGTCGTATCTCGATGGACTTTTGTACTCAGACTACCTGACATACTGGGATTATATTCATCTCGATACACTTTTGAGTTTGCAAACTCCACGCACAGGCTTTCCCGATGAAAGGGTTTTCATTATCTACCACCAGATTACCGAATTGTATTTTCAGCTGATCAGGAACGAGATGAAGCAGCTGTCTTTTGACGACGGCGTTGATTTGAACCTCTTTAAAACCCGTATTAGCAGGATATCGCGCTACTGGGAGCACCTTGTTGGCTCGTTTGATGTGATGATCGATGGAATGGAGCCGGCGCAGTTTCTCAAATTTCGGATGGCACTGCTGCCAGCCAGCGGGTTTCAGTCGGCACAGTACCGCATGATTGAGCTGGCGTCTACACCGCTGATAAACCTGGTGGAAGGAACGAAAAGAGATGAAATGAGGGAGGCGCCGATTGAAGAAAAAATCGAGCATTTGTATTGGCGCCGGGGAGCAACAGAGCTGGCGAGCGGAAAAAAGACGCTCACCCTCAGACAGTTTGAAGAGAAATATCATGATGAGTTTATAAAGCAGGGACGCGAAATAGCCGGACGTACCATATTGGAGGTTTTTGAAGCTCACTACGCTGCCTTAAAAGATGAAGAGCTGGTAGACATGCTGCGGGACCTTGACCATACAGCAAATGTGAAGTGGCCGTTAATGCATTTCAAATCAGCAGTGAGATATCTTCAAAAAGAACCTGAGGTGATCGCAGCTACAGGTGGTACCAACTGGCAAAAGTATCTGCCGCCACGCCACCAGCTGGTTATGTTTTTCCCGGAATTATGGACTTCAGAGGAGCGTGAAAATTGGGGTAGGGGACTTTACAAGGAGATTCAATTGAGTGAGTAGTACGCTGCCGCAATGGTAAGAATCTTTAAGCGACTGGCTATTTTTTTATTTACAACCTTTTTTGGATGCCAGATGCTTTTTGCCCAGGAGGTAAAGCACACCTACTACGACGACAACAAGGAGTACATCAAAGAAAAATATGCAGTGTCTTACGCCAACCCCCGGGAGCTTCACGGATCTTACGAGTCTTTTTTCGTGACCGGAAATCGCCAGTCCCGCGGGTTTTACAACCACGGAAAGCCAAGTGGAGTATGGGAGTATTTTTTCGAAAGCGGCGACCTGAAAATGAAAGGCTACATGCAGAATGGAATACCGTGGGGCAATTGGGAGTACTTCTACGAAAGCGGCCGTCGAAGCATGCAGGGGGAGCTTTACGGCGAAGTGCGCAACGGCCTGTGGACGTTCTACTTTGAGAACGGAGCCGTGAAAAGTGAAGGGAAGTTTCGCGACGGCGTGCGGGAGGGCATCTGGAACTATTTTTACGAGGATGGCATGCTTAAAGCCCAGGCCTTTTTTGAAAAAGGAACCAGCAGCTATAAGGAGTTTTATCCTAACGGGCAAATAAAGTCGGAGGGAAAGAACGTTGAAGGCCGGAGCGAGGGCAATTGGGTTTACTACCACGAAAACGGAGAATTGCAGGCTTCGGGTAAGTTTGAAAAAGGTGAGAGAGCCGGGTTGTGGAAGTTCTATCACAGCAATGGCAACTTGTCTGCTGCAGGGGCTTATGCCAATGGCGTAAAAGCTGGCAACTGGAAGTATTATCACGCCGACGGCACGCTGGCCACTGAGGGAAACCTGGTGGATGGCGTGCGAGACGGATCGTGGAAGTTGCTTGAAAGAGACGGCCAGTCCATCGGCACTATAGAATATGCGCACGGAAGAGGTGTTTATTCAGAGTATTACGACAGCGGAAAAATAAAGGTAAAGGGAACGCTGGAAGACGACGTAAACGTAGGGCAGTGGTACTATTACTACGAAAACGGTCGCCTGGAAGGAGAGTGTTTTTTTGTGGCCGGTGCCGGCGACTACAAAGGCTACTACGAAAACGGTTCTCTTAAAATGGAGGGCAAAATTAAAGACGGTGTGCGAGTGGGGGAGTGGAAGCTGTTTCACCCCGACGGCTCACTTGCCGGCACTTATCGGCCTATCTACGAAGATGAAAGGCCGATATTCCGGCTATCGGAAAACAATATGGTGCAGCCTGAAAAAATTGCCTACGATAAGCCGGAGTATAAGTATAAGAACAAGAAATGGAGGTACTTCACCCCCCGGGTAAACGAATACCGTGGATGGGTGTTTGCCGGCAATCCTGCCATGGCACTGGTGGGCTTTTTACCCATCTCAGTAGAGTATTATCACCAGGAGCGGCTAGGCTATGAGGTGCAGTACCATTATTTGAGAAGCCCGTTTTTCAAAAACTTTGGGAGCGTTCCCCTCAACGAGCTGTATCATTCGGGCAGCAAAATGAAACTGCGACAGAAGTTTTACGATAGCGATAACCGTATAGGCATGTTTTACTTTGGCCAGGAGGTGGCATTTTCTACCATAAACCATTCTTCCAATACTATCGATTCGGTGGCTGTTCCCACCCGCAGCGTTACCATCACCTTGCTGGAGCAAAGGCTGGAATATGGGTTTTTTATAGGCAACAGGTGGGTGCAAAACCCCGGCGGAGGCGGGTTCACAATCGATGCTTACCTTGGGGCCGGAATTGGCTACCGCATCACCCGAAACAACTATGCCGAGACATCAGAACGAAACGAAATCTTCTCAAGTTTAAATAAAAGCGGCTTTTCGTCGCCCATAATCATTGGCGTGAATTTTGGATACGTCGGGCCAAAGAAAAAAACGAATTACTGATGAATAAAAAAACTGCGATAATTGGCGCCACCACCAATGCGGGCAGATACGCATACCTTGCCGCCCAACGGCTTAGCGGGGCGGGCATACCTATTGTGCCGCTGGGTATAAAAAAAGGTGTGGTTGCCGGTGCCGATATACTCGACCTGAAAGAGAAACCGAAGGTGGACGACATCGATACAGTTACCATGTACATAGGGCCTCAGCACCAGTCGGAATGGGAAGACTACATTATGTCGCTGAATCCGAAAAGAGTAATTTTTAACCCCGGCACCGAAAACCCTCCGTTCGAGAAAAAATTAAGGGCTGGCGGTGTCGACGTAGTGGAAGGCTGCACACTGGTAATGCTGAGCATTGGTAACTATTGATCGGCCAAAGCCTTGTAGTCTACGGCAACGTCTCGCTCGAGAAACGATTTGCGAAGAAATTCGATTTTTTCCGCTTCCTGTGACGAAAAGTCCTTGATCAGCTCATTGTTGAAGTAAAATACCTTCAGCTTTTCGAGGTTCACAACCTCCTGGGGGAACGACTGGATGTCGTTGTTGGAAACCTTCAGCTCGGTCAGCTCCTTAAAGTTTAACACAAATTCAGGAAATGCCGTCAGGTAGTTGTTGTTCACATGCAGCACCTTCAGCTGTGTAAGGGCTGCAAGGCTTGCCGGCAAATAGCTCAACCGGTTGTGGTGGAGGTATAGCGAATGAAGTTTGGTCAAGCTCCCGATCTCTTCCGGAATTGAATACAGCTTGTTGAATGACATATACAGGATTTCCAGATCTTTAAGTTGCGCTATGCGAGGATCTATGGTGGAAATTTCGTTGTGGTATATATCGATAACTGTGAGCTTCGTGAGGTTATAAAAGCTCGCAGGAATTGCGCTGATGCGGTTGTTGTACATCGAGAAGGCCTCCAGGTGCTGCAGTCCGTCTATCCATTCGGGTATTTCCAGTATGGCGTTGTTGTTAAACTGCAGTTTTTTAAGGGCAGTCAGCTGAAGCAGGTTAGGCGTCAGATAGTTGATGTCGTTATGGTCCAGATTCAAAAGCTCAATCCTTTTCAATAGTTTCAGGTTCTGCCCCTCGGTATGAATGCAGTTGTGCTCCAGCTTCAACTCTCTCAGCGACTTAATTTTGCCGGCCTTTGCTGGTAGTGTAGACAAGTCATTGTACATCATCACCAGCGACTCCAGCTTTTTTAACCGCCGCACCGATTTGGGCATTTCCTGCAGGTTGTTCTGGTTCAGGTAAAGCCTGGTTATGGTTTTATTTCGCGCAATTCTAATCCCGGCGCTGTCGAGGTTATTCGAAGAAAGATCAACAGTTTCCAGGACTTTTAACATGCGAAGTTTTCGGGGCAGCTTACCAATGCGGTTGCTCCGCAAGTCGAGCGAGGTAAGGTTTGTGAAATTGTAGACAAAAGAGGGAATTTCGCTTATGCCGGTATTTGCCAGTGAAAGGCTGCGCAGCGAGTCCAGCCTTATGCCACGGAGCTCAAGGCCGTTTAGGTCAATTCCCGAAAGAAAAAGTCCGGAGATGGCCGGATACTGTTTGAGGATGTAGGCTACCGAGTCTTTTGGAATATAGGATAAATTTAAGAAAGCCACGGTGTCTTTACGGTCGTTCGACAGCGCCGATTCCAGGTTGAATTGTGCCATCTCCTGTGTAAATTTTGCCCTGCTGGCTTCCATTTTCTGTCTGTCTTGCAGTGACTGCGAAAGCACAGAAAGCGGCAAATTGAGGAGGATAATCGAAAAAATGATTCTGGTAGTAAGCATACCTCAAAACTAAATGTTTAGTTCATTATTTCCTATACATAAGCATGCAAAAGAGGGAGAATTGTACTATTTTTGGCGAGCTTAAAATTGAACGATGAGTGATCAAGTAGGAAGTAACAAAAGCAGCAATTATTCAGCACAAAATATCCAGGTTCTTGAGGGACTTGAGGCCGTAAGAAAAAGGCCGGCCATGTATATTGGAGATGTAGGGGTGAAAGGCTTTCACCACATGGTTTGGGAGGTAGTAGACAATTCAATAGATGAAGCGCTCGCAGGCTATTGCGATACCATTAAGGTAGTTATTGAAAAAGATAATTCGATTACGGTAGAAGACAACGGAAGGGGCATTCCCACCGATATACACCAGAAGGAAAAACGCTCGGCGCTGGAAGTGGTAATGACGGTGCTCCACGCCGGAGGCAAGTTCGACAAAGACACATACAAAGTTTCAGGCGGGCTTCATGGGGTGGGCGTATCCTGCGTTAATGCCCTGTCTACCCAACTCATTGCTACCGTTCATCGGAACGGCAAAATTTATCAGCAGGAGTACAGCCGCGGCGTGCCACAGTATCCGGTTAAAGAAATAGGTGAAACTGACCGTACCGGCACAATCATTCATTTTAAAGCTGACGATCAAATTTTTACCGTTACCGAATACAATCATGAAACGGTAGCTTCCAGGCTTAGAGAGCTTTCATTTTTGAATGCGGGCATCAGAATTACCCTGGTTGACATGCGCGACCTTGATGACGACGGGAACCCGGCTACCGAAGAGTTTTTCTCGCAGGGTGGTCTGGCGGAGTTTGTGGAATACCTCGATTCTACCAGGGAGAAGCTAATACCTGCACCGGTTTTTATTGATGGGGAGAAAGGCGAAATACCCGTACAGGTGGCGCTTAACTACAACACCTCGTTCAGCGAAAATGTGGTTTCCTACGTCAACAACATCAACACAATAGAGGGAGGTACGCACGTTGCTGGCTTTCGAAGAGCGCTAACACGTACTTTGAAGGCCTATGCCGACAAATCGGGCTTACTCGACAAGGTTAAAATTGAAATTAGCGGAGACGATTTCAGGGAAGGACTTACGGCGGTAATTTCAGTAAAGGTAGCCGAGCCGCAGTTTGAAGGCCAAACCAAAACCAAACTCGGCAACTCCGACGTAATGGGTGCTGTGGACACGTGCGTTGCCGAAATGCTGCAGTACTACTTGGAGGAGCACCCAAAGGAGGCGAAAATGATCGTTTCCAAGGTAATACTTGCTGCGCAGGCACGCCATGCCGCCCGAAAGGCCAGAGAAATGGTGCAGCGCAAAAACGTACTGTCTGGCACCGGGCTCCCCGGCAAGCTGGCCGACTGCTCCGATAAGGACCCCGCGGCATGCGAGCTTTACCTCGTGGAGGGCGACTCGGCCGGCGGATCGGCCAAGCAGGGCAGAGACAGACGCTTCCAGGCGATACTTCCGCTCCGGGGCAAAATTCTTAATGTGGAGAAGGCGCAGGAGCACCGGATTTACGACAACGAAGAGATCAAAAATATGATTACGGCGCTTGGTGTTAGCTTTGGCACCGAAGACGACGAGAAGGGATTGAACATGGAGAAGCTGAGATACCACAAGGTTATTATAATGACCGATGCTGATATCGATGGCAGTCACATCCGTACGTTGATTCTGACGTTCTTTTTCCGCTATATGCGGGCGCTTATCGATATGGGCTATCTCTACATCGCATTGCCCCCTCTCTACTTGCTCAAAAAAGGTAAGGAAGAACGCTATGCCTGGTCGGAAGACGACAGAATAAGAGTGGCCAAGGAAATGGCGGGCGAAGGAAAGGAAGATTCAATCAACTTGCAGCGGTACAAAGGTTTGGGCGAAATGAACCCCGAGCAGCTGTGGACTACCACAATGAACCCGGAGTTTCGCAGCCTTAAGCAGGTAACGGTGGAGTCTGCCGCGGAGGCCGATCACCTTTTCAGCATGCTGATGGGCGATGAGGTAGCACCACGCAGGGACTTCATTGAAAAGAACGCGAAGTATGCTAAAGTGGACGTTTAAATAATCGAATCTTAAAAAATTATCTTAGGGTTCGACATAGTTGAACCCTTTTTTTGTTTAAATAGCTACCCCATGAGCGACCTCATTCTCAAAGACAGATATTCTACCCAAATAGACAATAGCCAGTACATCAGCCGCGATTTAAGCTGGCTTAAATTTAATCAGCGGGTATTGGATCAGGCGAAAAGGGAGGGCAGGCCTTTGCTCGACCGGCTCAAGTTTTTAGCCATCACCGCTTCCAATGCCGACGAGTTTTTCATGATTCGGGTGGGTTCGCTGTACAACTACCTCGACTATGGCAAGGAGCGGCTCGATTTGTCGGGGTTAAAATCGGTGCCGTTTAAGAAAAGGCTGCTGGGGGAATATAAGCTTTTCGTGAAAGAGCAGAATGAGCATTTTGTTCAGAACCTGCTACCGGAACTGGCTCCGAACGGGATAAAGATTGTGGGGGTAAAAAACCTGCAGAAAAAAGAGCAGGAGCGCATAAAGAACTACTTTTTGAAAGTGGTACACCCGATGCTCACACCCATGGTGTTCGACTCCTTCCACACTTTCCCGATCCTGGTAAATAACGTACTCATATTTGGCGTGGTAACAAAAAGCGCCTACGATCCTACCGAGAAGAAAAAAATGTCGTTCATTCAGATCCCGGCCAACCTTCCGCGGTTTTATGAGATTGAGCGAAACGACAACTTTTATTATGTACCCATTGAAGATATTATACGCACCCATATAGATGCGTTGTTCAAAAATGTAGAGATTATCTCGGAAACACTTTTTCGGCTAACCCGCAACAGCGACTTTACACTAGAGGAATCGGAAGACCTGGAGGCTAATTTTATTGAAGAGCTAAAGAGCAAGCTGAAAACCCGCAAAACAGGCCGTGTGGTGCGTATCGAAGTTGAGGACGACTACGACCGCTGGCTAATGAAGCAGCTGCGGTTGCGTTGGGAGCTGGAAGACGAAAATATGGTTGTGATTGCTAAACCTGCTATGATCGACTATACCGGGCTTTGGCAAATCATCAAAAACCCGGAGCTCTCCGACCTTGCCACCCCTCTTCCGGCGCCGGTGCCGCCGGTAAGTATAAGTCAGGATACGGATGATGATATTTTCAAAATTCTGAAGAAAAAAGACATCCTGCTGCATCATCCCTACAACTCGTTCGACCCGCTTCTCAAGCTCATAGAGAGGGCGTCGGAAGACCCGCATGTGCTTTCTATAAAACTAACTATTTACAGGCTCGCCAAGAACAGCCGCATTATAGAGGCATTGCTGAATGCCGCCGAAAATGGAAAACACGTTTCGGTACTGTTCGAAGTAAAGGCCCGCTTCGATGAAGAAAACAACATGCGCGAAGCCAAGCGCCTGCAAAAGGCGGGGTGCTTTGTAATATACGGTGTGGGGCTGCTGAAAACCCATACCAAGCTGATGCTGATTGTAAGAAAGGAAGGGGAGAAGGTAACAAGATATGTGCACCTGGCCAGCGGCAATTACAATGAGGCAACGGCACGTTTGTACACCGATGTAGGCCTGCTGAGTACCAACGAGGTGTATGCCAGCGACGTTTCGGAGTTTTTCAACGCAATAACCGGCCATTCGTTTCCAGAAAAATACGAGAACCTCATTACGGCCCCTCGCGAAATGCGCACCTCTCTTGTTAAGCTTATTATGCATGAGGCAGAAAACGCCCGTGCCGGGTTGCCCAGTGGTATAGTTATTAAGCTCAACTCGTTGCAGGATATAGAGGTAATTAACACACTATATGAAGCATCGCAGGCAGGTGTGCCCACTAAGCTTATTGTGCGCGGTATCTGCTGTTTGCGCCCCGGGCGTCCCGGCCTTAGCGAAAATATCTCCGTCATTTCGATAGTGGGCGAATATTTGGAACACTCACGGATTTACTATTTTCACAACAACGGAGCCCCCAAAGTGTATGCAGGCAGTGCCGACGTAATGGTGCGAAGCTTCGACAGGCGGCTTGAGTCGCTTTTCCTGATCAACGATCATTTTTTGCGAAAGCAAGCCATAAATATTCTCAGGTATAATATTAAAGACAACTACAATTCTTACCTGATGCAGGAAGATGGTAGCTACGTGCCGGTACTTCCAAAAGAGGGCGAGCCGGTTTTCAACATTCACAGGGAGTTTTACAGGGTAACCAGGGAGATTATCGAGGAAGCGAAATTGTTTTAGGTGTTGTCGGCCACTATAGTGTTCAACAGCTGGTTGTATCGCTCAATTCTCGCGAGCAATTTCGGCTTGCTGGCATCTTCATCGAGTTGCACTTTGATCCCGTCTTCAAATTTAAGATAGGCTATATATTCGGTGTTGATGATGTCAGTCCGGTAGTTGCCGCGGCTTGTCATTCTTTGCGAGGTCTTACGGGCATTGATAAAGATTTTCTCAATTGTGCCGTAGGCGTGCCAGTTGCCTCTTGCCATCCCCAACACATTCACATACTCTTTATAGCTACAGGAAGCGGGGTTAATTTGAATTCCGTATCGGGTGGTGATGAGCAGCAGGCCAACAACTATGCTCCCGCCTGAGAAGATCAATAGCGCCAGAAAGTTGCCGATTTGAACAGGTAAAAGTAGCCCGAATACAATAAGGATGCCGCCGAAAATCCGGAAGTGAAAGGGGGCGAAGTGGGAGTGTTTTACGTCGATGATTTCCATGCAAAAAAATAGGTCCGGGGTTAAAGTCCCGGACCGTTAGACCTATTCTTATAGGCTAGTTTTAGTGACTCAATGACACCTCAGGGGCGGCGTTTCCCGCACTCTTTTTCTGCCAGAAGAAGAAGATGGTAAAAGCTACTACCAGTATACCCGGGAAAATCATCATCGTTGTGAGCGTATCTTGTCCGGCAGCCAGCTCAAGCGCATCTCCGGAAAGCCCGGCGGCCATATTTTCGGCTCTTGAGTTATCGATCCAGCGACCGATAATGGGCTGCCAAATAGCCGTGGAGAACATACCCACACCGCCTACAATAGACATACCCAGGGCGCCGCTAAGTGGTACCCGCTGTGCTACTGCCCCAACCATTACCGGCCAGAAATAGCAAACTCCTATAGCGAATATTACAGCTGCAGCATAAGCCATAGGACCAGTAACGGTGCTAAACATATAAATGCCGAGGGTGGAGAAAATAGCACCGCCCAAAAGAACGCCAGTTTGCCCAAGCGACTTTACCACAGGCCCGGCAAAGAAACGGCCGATAGCCATCACGCCGGTGGTCAAAGCAAGAATGAGCATGCCGCTTGCACCGCTGCTGTCCAAAACTATGTTTACCCACTGTTGAGGTCCAAATTCGGTGATGGCTGTAAACGCCATAAATATGAAAAGGAAAATGAAGACGGGCGAGAGCATGGCCTTAAAGTTTTCAGCTAGTGAGGTCGATCCTTCTACTTTAGGTTTAGGGAATGTTTGGCCGAAGAACAAGTAAGCGTAGATCAGGGTCGGAATTATCAGCACCCAAATTTGTGACTGCCAGCTCATGTTGAAGTCTGTCATGAATTTTGACACCAGACTGCCTATTACAATACCTCCGGGGAACCACATATGAAACCTGTTTAGCATTTTGTTCATATGAACTCCTGAATAGGAATCTGCAATCATCGGGTTACAAGCCGCTTCTGTACAACCGTTGCCGAAGCCGATGAATAAGGTTGAAATGATGAGCGTCCAGTAGCCACCTGCGTAGATAGTGAGTAAAATGCCCAAAAGATGAGAAAACAAGGCTACCTGCATGATGACCTTGGGGCCTACTGAATAATAAACCAGGCCACCAATGATCATAGAGATGGGAAAACCGAGGAACCACATTGAGTTAATATAGCCGAGTTGCTCAGCTGTGAGGTTAAACTCTGTCCCCAACTGAGGCAAAATTCCTGCCCTGATAGAAAAAGTAAATGCAGTTGTAATGAGTGCAAAACAGCTTCCATAGAATAGCCTGTTCTTGTTAAGTGACTCTGACATGTGTAGTAATAGTTTAAGAGGTTTAAAGAATCTTCTGAAAAATAAAACTATTTAAAAAAAATCAATATTCCTTTCCTGTAAAAATAGTTTTTACTAATTTTATTGGCATTAAAGCTAAATATAATAGAGTATGAACGTAGGAGTTAGCAACAGCATTAGTATTCAGCACTTTTTATCGGCTGATTCTGATTTCCTGGACGATAAATACAAAATCAGGCTTTCTTCAAAAAAACTTCATTCAGGCCGGTGTCAGGTAAAATTTTATGCCCAGGTGTCGGATCACAAACAACTGTATGGCTACGTGCTGGTTAATGCTTCGGAGACTTTGCGGCAGGTAGTCGAAAAAATACGGCAAAGGCTGGACAAGCTTAACACGCACGATTCCTTTCATCACATCAACCTTTATAGTATCGGAAAAAGAAATGCTGATGACCTTAACTTTATTATTTTTGACGCCTGATCTGCTGAACCATGGTAAACATAAATAACAATATTCGCTTTTTGAGAAAACGAATGGGTCTTACGCAGGAGCAGTTTGCTCAGAAGATCGGCATAAAAAGATCCGTGGTAGGTGCTTACGAAGAGGGCAGAGCTGCGCCGCCGCTGGAAACATTGCTTAAAATGGCTGACTTATTCGGAGTTACCACTGATAACTTCATTAGTAAGGACTTTAGCGCACTAACAGATGAACAGTTAGAAACATCAAGGCAGGCAGCTGGCGACCCAAAGCTCAAAATCCTTTCCATTACTGTGGACAGGCACGACAACGAAAACATTGAATTGGTGCCGCAAAAAGCTTCTGCCGGATATTTAAACGGATATGCTGATCCGGAGTATATTGAACATTTGCCCAAATTTCAGCTTCCTGTATTGCCAAAAAACGCTACTTACCGGGCATTTGAAATAAGTGGTGATTCCATGTTACCTCTGCAGCCGGGTACAATTATTATTGGCCAGTATGTGGAGAAGGCAACCGACATTAAAAATGGAAAAACCTACGTGCTTGTTACCGGCAAAGAGGGCGTGGTTTACAAACGGGTTTTCAATTATTTGAAAGACAACGAGAAACTATACCTGGTGTCAGATAACCCGGTTTATTCGCCCTACGAAATACACGGATCGGATGTTCTTGAGGTATGGGAAGCCAAAGCCTTTATTAGCTTTAAGCTTCCCGAGCAAAATGCTACCGCTGACCTGGGGCTGGAAAAGCTGACACAGATAGTGCTGGACCTCCAGCAGCAGGTAATTAAGCTGAAGGACCGTTGACCTGCTCTAACATAAGCCCGGTCAATTTTTCGAGCCAATCTTTTTTCTTAGGCAGGTGGAGGTTAGCCTTTTGAAGGTTATACCACTGCCCGCCGCCAAGATTTAAAAATGGATCGCCGCCGGCGTCGGGTTGCTTCACGGCTTCGCCAGGTATAAACTCCGCCTGGTAGATGTGTTTAAGAAACTTCCGCAAAAGGCTCCATTCTAGGGGTTTTTCGACTGCCGCTTCCGTGAAGTCTTGGATGGACGCGGTCCGGTTTACGAACGATGCCTTGATCGCGATTTTTGTATTGCCTTTCTGGTAGTCGATCTCGAGCGGTTTCTCGATATTGTCCGCCTCCATTCCGGCTTGCTGTAGCTCCTGCAGCCAATACTCCCATTTGTCGGCGTTGGCAGGGTGCCCCTGGCTCACTTTGTCAATAAAAACAGTAATATTACTCTGGCTGATAGGGCTTACCTTTTTGGTCCAGGTAGTTTTTTCCAGCAGTGCATCTGCTGAAGCTGTCCATACATCGGGCAAATTGCCTTGCCACTCAATATTATCGTCGCCGGTAAAGCCCTCATCCAGTATTTCCTCCTCATCCAGCTCATCGCGGTCTGTGTACTTCAGGTGAAATTCTACTTTAAGGTCCTTTTCTCTTTGCAGAACTGCCTTGATTTCGAAGGAAAAGGGAGCCGGCAGGTTTTGGGTTTCATACGTAACTTCAATGGTTTTCCAGTTGCTCATAGGTGCTTGAGTTTAGTTGTAAAAGTATCATAAAACAGAAAAAGCTGTTTTTCTTTTGTCAAGTTTGCCAGAGGCAGTCTTAAAAAATTTTTTAATCAACAGGATGTCACCCGGGGCATGAAAGCGCGGAAGTGATTGTTTCATAGATTCCATCAGGGCTGCTTTGTCAAAATCCTCCACCGGCGTTTCAACGAACAGCACAAGCTTTTGACCGAGCCTGCTATCAGGTACGCCGAAGCTAAAATAATTACACCCGGCGAAGTTGCTTGCCATTATAGCAGCAATTTGCTTATCTATAGTCTCAGGAAAAATTTTTACTCCCCCGGAGTTCACCAGGTCGTCGTACCTGCCTTTCCACACAAAGCTGCCTGGGGTTTTTAATTCAACCACGTCGTTTGTTACTACAGGCTCGTGGTCGGTAACGGCGCCATTTATCACCAGGCAGCCCCTGTTGTCTACGGCGAGCTCTATCCCGGGCAAGGCGATAAAGACATCGTCGGGTTGGACGCCATTCAGCCGTTTCAGGGCTATGTGCGAGAGTGTCTCCGTCATGCCATAGGTGTGGTATACCGGTGCAGTAACTTTTGAAAGATGAGGGATCACGTGGTCGCTCACCGGGCCGCCGCCAATCAGCACAGCATCGGCTTTGTTGAGAATACTTAGGTCGGTTTTCAGCAACTCATACAACTGCATTGGAACCAGGGATATAAGCCCCAGCGATTCAAGCTGCGAAAGGTGGTGGTAGAGGTTAGCAGAGGGCGTATAAATTTGAAGCGCAAGACTGTGCATTAAGGCCCGCACCAACTGCATTTTTCCGCCTATGTAGCGAACGTCTATACATACTGTAACAGGCGTGCCTGACTCAATGCCTAAATGCTGCAGGGTAGCATGGGCACTTGCCTGCATCTGTCTGCGGTTTACCGTTAGCACCTTGGCCTGGCCGGTGGAACCGGATGTCGGCATTGAAAAAAACTCAGTACCGGCATTCCACTCGCTAATGAATGTGAGCACGTGGTTTTCGTAGGTATCAGAAGCCGGAGGAAATTCTTCTACCGAAAACTCGTTGTTGTTTATCGAAATTGTCAAAAGCAAGCACGCATTTATGGTTATAAACAGTCCCTGTTGATATACCGGCTTCGCAGCATAGTTACAGGATACTTTCCTTTCAAAGATAAGTATTTCCTAAACCACTACGCTACAGGGCCGTAGAGGGATCTGTTGCGATTTTAAAGGCTTAATTGAATAAAAATTATACTTTCGTCGGTTTATACGGCTGAATTTATATTTTTGGTGCTGTTTTTTACGCTTGCACTAATGTAATTTCCAGCAAGCCAAGGGAATTGAGCAGAAGAGAATTCGAAAATAACGGCAAATTGGGAGATTCAGATTTTTTACTTGTCGACAGGTTGCGAAACAAAGAAGAGGCTGCATTTGCCATTGTTTTCAATTCCTATTACGCAGTACTATGTGGCTATGCTAACAAGTACCTTAACGATGCCGAAACTGCCGAGGAAATAGTACAAGACGTATTTGTGAAATTTTGGGAGAAATGCGAATTCCTCGCTCCGGAGTCTTCTATTAAGTCGTACCTCTTTAGGTCCGTGCATAATACTTGTCTCAATCACCTCAAGCACCTAAAAGTGCGCGATGCCTATCGCCAGTATGTGGTCAATTACCTGGAAAAGGAGACAACCTATGCTTACGGTATTCATGAAGAACCAGACCTGGAAGAGAAAATCGAAGAGGCGATTAGTACACTACCGCCGCAATGCCAGCGTATTTTTAGAATGAGCCGCTTCGATGGCTTGAAATACCAGGAGATTGCTGACAATATAGGCATTTCTGTGAAGACGGTAGAGGTGCAGATGGGTAAAGCGCTGCGGCTACTCCGCGACAGACTCCGCGACTTTATCAAAGACTCAAAGTAGATTCTTTTCCGACTACGCTTTTTGAAATCCCCTGCCAATTTTTGCAATTTGGGGAAATCTTTTGTTTTGTCCATTGGTTAGAATACTGCTGTAAAAACGGAGATGAACATCTGCAGTGCTTGCATGTGCAGCAGGTGTTGGTTGCATGGGGCTAATAAGAAAATTATCGATGAAGGCCATCAGGGTTCATTACGTGTGGGGATTATTGATGCTGGGCTTTTTTGTTCATAAAGCTGAAGGGCAAACTCAGCAAACGGACCGGTTAATCGACATACAAGTAAGAGAGGTGAACCTCGACTCAGCGTTTACAATGATTTCCGATATTTCGGGTGTATTTTTTTCGTACAACGCCGAGCTGATTCCGCAAAAGCAGCTATTTACCCTGGCCGAGTTGCAAAGACCGCTCCACGAGGTGCTGAAAAAGCTGCTCACAGGCACTGGCCTTGAATACAAGGTTGTGGGAGACCAGATAGTGATTTTGAAGCCGGCAGTGACTACAAACGAGGAGCAAAAGGAAGATTATGTATTGTTGTTTGGTACAGTAACCGACGAGGAGACGGGGGCGCCCATTCAGGGAGTAAACGTTTTTATTGCCGAGTCGATGCTGGGTGGTGCTACCGATCAGAACGGTTTTTTCAGCATTGAGCGCTTACCCCTGGGGACATACAATCTTACATTCTCCCATATTGCTTATGAGCTGGGAGTAAAGAAAATACCGATAGAAAAGCTGCAGGATGTTGCCCTGAAGGTTTCCCTCGTGTCGAAGCTCGATCAGCTCGAAAGCATAGAAATTGTGTCGACAAGAGACAAGCGGTGGGAGCGGTATCTGCGGCAGTTTCAAACGTCGTTTTTAGGTGCTACGCCCAATGCTTCGCGCTGCGTAATTACCAACGATCATGTGCTGGACTTTCAGTATTACGAGAACGAAGACTTGCTGGTAGCCTATGCATCAGAACCTCTGGTAATAGAAAACTGGGCCTTGGGGTACAAGATTTATTATATACTCGAGCTATTTGAGCACAGCAGGGGTACTACGCGGTATGTGGGCAAGTCTAAATTTGAAGAACTAACGCCGTCAGATGTGGGGGAGATGAAAAGGTGGGAGAAAAATCGTTTAAAAAGCTACCGTGGTTCTATTGGCCACTTTATAAATGCCCTCACCGAAAACAGGCTCCGGAAGGAGGGCTTTCAATTATATAAAGTTTACGATTTGCCTATCAACAACCCGGTGCCCTATTACGAAGTCAATATTGCCTCAATCATAAAAGATGGGTCGCATGCATACGAAAGAAAACTCTCTTTCAAAGATTATATGCAGGTAATTTACCTGCGCGAGTCGGAGCCGGTGGCTTATGTTGAGGAGAAACAGAAACTAATGAGCAATAATGCCGCTTCTACCGTTGGGTTGAACTACAAGTTGGTTGACGAGTCTCTCACCAACAAGCAGATTTCCTACCTTCAATTAAATATTCCTACGGTGTCGGTCGATAAAAGGGGGTTTATCTACGATCCGCTGGCGGTAACAACGCTTGGGTACTGGTCGTGGGAAAGGCTGGCCGAGCAACTGCCGATTGAGTACGAACCACCAAAACGTCCCTCGAAGCATCCGAACAGATAACTTTTATGTGTAATTTGCAACGTTTTAGTTAATATTGAATAAGGGTCGTTGTGCAAAATGCTGTTACTGAATAATACGATTTCTAATTGAATAGAGAATGATGGAATTAGTGGCAAAATACCTTTCGGGTAATGCCAATGAAGAAGAAAAGAGGCAGGTTGAAGAATGGAGAAATGAAAACCCGGAAGAGTTTCTTTCCTACCAGGAAACGTGGTCCGCTACTGGCTTTCAGTCTTTCGATGTAGCTGCTGCAAGAGCCGCTGTTTTCTCCAGGATCGAAACGCAAAAGAAATTTAGCAATCCGAAATCTGGCGCTTTCAGCCTGAAATGGTTGGGAATAGCTGCCGCTGTTGCTTTGCTGCTTGGTGTATCGTACATCTTCTTCTTTAATTCAGATTCTGATCGCTCTGGGGTGGTTGCGCCGGATGGATGGGTGATGGTTGAGACCAGGGCGGGAGAGACAAAGAATGTAAAACTGCCGGACGGTTCTAACGTCACCCTGAATGAAGTGTCTGCCATAAGCTACGCCCCCAACTTTGCCAACAATCGAAATGTAAACTTTGCAGGTACTGCTTTTTTTGAAATAGTGCCCGACAAAGACCACCCATTTAAGGTTGAAACTACCGAGGCGGTGGTCACCGTATTGGGTACGTCGTTTCAGGTGAGGGCTGAAAACCAGGTACAGTATTCTGAAGTGATTGTTGAAACAGGCTTGGTAACGCTTGCCAAAAAGCCTCAGCCGAATGTAGCTGAAAAATCAGTAAAGATAGAGCTCAATGCAGGCGAAGTGGGAGTGGTAAAAAGAGCAGGAGGGGGGGTGGCCAAATCGAAGAACCGGGATGTGAACTACCTCGCCTGGAAAACTCATAAGATGACATTTAACAAAACATCGATGAAAGATGTAGCCTCTACCTTGAACAAGGTGTATAAAGTAGAGGTAGCCCTTGGCAATGAGGAAATTGGAAACTGCAAACTTACCGCTACGTTTGATAAAAAACCGGTAGAGGAAGTGATAGAAGTGATAAGCCAAACTTTTGGTTTTGAAGTCGCAGCTACCGCGGATAAATATACGCTTAACGGGAAAGCCTGTAGGTAATAAACCAACAGTGCGATACAAGAAAAGAAGAAAGGGTGCTGCGGCACCCTTTTCTGTTATGGGAATTTTGGAAATTTCTTAAAATCGGGTGCTCTCTTTTCAAGAAAGGCCTTTTTTCCTTCCTGTGCTTCCTCAGTAAAATAGTACAGAAGCGTGGCATTGCCGGCTAGTTCCTGTATACCCGCCTGCCCGTCTAGCTCCGCGTTCAATCCCATTTTTATCATTCTGAGTGCCATTGGGCTTCTTTGCATCATTATTCTGCACCACTCTACCGTAGTTTCTTCCAGCTTTTCCAGGGGCACAACTTTGTTTACCATACCCATTTCTTCAGCTTCTCTTGCAGAATACTGCTGGCAGAGGAACCAGATTTCGCGGGCTTTCTTTTGCCCCACATGCCGGGCCAGGTAACTCGACCCAAAACCTGCGTCAAAGCTACCCACTTTTGGTCCGGTTTGCCCAAAAATGGCATTTTCTGAAGCGATGGTGAGGTCGCAAACCACGTGCAGCACGTGCCCGCCACCAATGGCAAAACCATTCACCATAGCTATTACAGGTTTTGGCAGCGAACGGATCTTCTTCTGCAGATCCAGCACGTTTAGCCTGGGCACGCCGTCTTTTCCTATATATCCGCCAATGCCCTTCACATTCTGGTCTCCGCCGCTGCAAAACGCTTTATCGCCCTCACCAGTGAGCACTACTGTATAGATATCGGGATTTTCCCTGCAGATGTCAACAGCATCAATCATTTCAGTTACAGTTTGGGGCCTGAAAGCATTTCTCACCTGAGGTCTGTTGATGGTGATTTTTCCAATGCCCTCGAAAAACTCAAAGCGGATGTCCTCGTACTGTTTTATTGGTTCCCAAGCAAATTTTGAATCCATGTCAGGTATTTATAAATGATTTAAAATGATTAAAGAAAGATTGATTGCTCTCCTTTTGCGTTTCCACTTCAAAAATAGCAGGCTTCGTTTCTGCTATAAACTGCAGTAGTTGATTATTGAAGCCATTTCTCTCCGACGCATGGAAGTAGCTCAGTCCAAACTCCTCAGCCATCCGTGCTGCTGTTCTGGGTTGCTTCGTTTCAAAAAGCTCTTCAAGCTCAGGTAGCTGCGAAGGACCGGGGATTAGCCGGAAGATGCCGCCGCCGTGATTGTTCAGTAGCAGCACTTTCAGGTTAGCGGGCAGGTAGCTATTCCAGAAAGCATTGATATCGTAGAAAAAGGCAACATCCCCCGTAATCAGCATGTTGGGAATATCACTTTGCATTGCAATACCCACTGCTGTACTGGTGCTGCCGTCGATTCCGCTTGTACCGCGATTCGCATGCACAGTTACCTGGCTTTGATCGGAGCTAAGCCCCACGAAATTTGCGTAGCGCACGGCCATGCTGTTGGCAAGGTGCAGATGGCAAGGCCCGTGAACGCTTTTCAAAACGCTGAAAACGGCCTCAAATTCATTGAATGATTGTCCCTCAAAAACGTGCCTGAAATTGCCACTTACCTTTTCCTCCGCGGCCACCCACTTGCTAAGAAATGCGGGATCTTTCGGTGGCAGGTTTCTTCCCGACAAGTTGTTGAATATTTCCTTTGTGCCGCCCCTTATTACTTTTGATAGCGATTGCATCGGGTCGGGCACCGGCCCCAATCCAGGCTCAGCGATATGCCAGTGCGCACCGGCAGGAAACTTTCGCAAATACAGCTTTACATTTTTGGAGATAACAGACTGGCCTATAGTGATGAGAAGGTCCGGTTGAAATTCGTTGCCTCTGCTCGCCAAAAAGGAATCGGCATGTCTGAGCGTTCCGGCAAATCCGTGCGAATTGGAAATGATGTCGCCAACCAGGGGAATATTTAGTTTGAGAGAAAAAACAGAGAGTGCGGCCATCAGTTCGGTGTCTGGTTCGAGCTGGCCAATTACGACCAATACACGCGAAAAGGAGGCAAACTCTTCCGATAGCTGCGCAATTTCAGCGGCACCAGGCAGGCGGTTTAGTGAAAGCTCCTCAGTAATCCGGATGTCTTTTGTAAAACCGAAGACCTCATTTTGATCGGGATAAAAAGGCTCACGCAGCGGTACGTTGATGTGTACCGGTCCTTTGCCGCTTTTACTTAAATTGATCGCTTCATTCACCACCCGGTGGGCGTGCCAGCCAATATCCGGGTGGTTGGAATTCTCCGGAAAATTATAGGATTTCAGAACGTGGTGGTGATAAACTCCCGGCTGCGATATCGTTTGCCCGTCCCATTGCCCGATCCACTCCGCTGGCCTGTCGGCGGTGAGTATAACAAGCGGAATGTTTCTGTAAAAAGCTTCTGCAACCGCCGGGCTGTAGTTGAGAACCGCGGTACCGGAGGTGCACACTAAAACAGTTGGTGTTTTGCTCTGTTCGGCCATCCCCAGCGCGATAAAGGCTGCCGACCGTTCGTCGGGCACAACAACCAGTTTAAAGCCCTTGTGTCTGCTAAATGCGAGTGTGATTGGTGCACATCTCGAGCCGGGAGAAAGTACTACATTTCTGATCCCTTTCAGGAAGCAGATACGGGCTATGTCATTTACCGATTGCAGGATCATGCCTTCTCAAAAAGCTTTTTCAGGGTTTGAAACTTCAACTCCGTTTCATCCCACTCTTTTGCAGGGTCAGAGTCTTCCGTAATGCCTGCGCCGGCAAATAACCTTGCCTTATCGCTTAGGAGCTTCATCGACCTTAAATTAACGAAGAGCTGCGTAGTATCACCTACATTAACCGGGCCGAGATAGCCTGTAAAATACTCTCTTTCATAGCCCTCGTTGCTTTCCAAAAAAGCGAGAGCGGGTTCCAGCGGCATACCGCAAACAGCGGAGGTGGGGTGCAGCAGTTCCAGCATCACGGTCCCCAACTGAGGGAAGTTTACCGCTTGCATATCGACCTCAAATTCTGTTTTGAGATGCGCGAGATTTCCTGCCTGAATCGTTTTCGGTCCCCTTTCTTCGTACTCCCGCACCCTGATTTTTTTGAAGCAGTTGATAACATAGCGCGACACCAAAGCCTGCTCTTCAATTTCTTTTTGCGTCCATGCCACCTGCGATAGTTCTCCCGATTCTGGAATTTTCTGCGTTCCTGCAAGCGCTACACTTTTAAACCAGCGTTTGTTTACAATACTAAGCAGCAGTTCTGGCGTAGCGCCCATCCAGGTGCCAATACCTGGTATGCCAAACAGGTAAACAAACGCACCTGGATAATGTTTGCAGAGTCGTTCAAATGCAGAAATGAAGTCCCACTCAGGAGGAAACGCCACATCGGTGTACCGTGAGGGCACAACCTTGGTAAAAGCTCCCTCCTTAATCTTATTAACGGCCTGCTGCACTATATACGTGAATTTGTCGCCATAATCGGCGGTGTCGCCGGCTGGCAAAAGCGGCAGATAGTGGGAAAGGGGCCTATAAGCATGCGCCACCGACTCCATACTCCTCAATAGGCTATTAGCTGAACTGTCTGTGCGATTGCGCGTTACCCGGAAGGCGGCACTTTCGCCAGGTCGGTGGAAAACGAGGTCAGCGTCGATTTTGATGTCTTTGTGACGGGCGTCGTTTCTGAACGGGCTGACGAGGAAGCCAGGTGAGGCGGTTTCAAGTTCGCTTTTATCGTATTTTATCGTGTTCGATAAGGAAATAACTCCATTCAGATCGCCAGATCCCTGATTTTTCCAAAAAGCAAACGATTTATTGGCATGTATGGCTCCGGCGATTATTTCTGTAAGCTGAAGCTCTCCCGTAACTGAACTGATGCTTTCTTTCTCCTTCAAAGATTTGGCTTTGGATATGTCGGTCGAATTTAGCACTGATTGAATTACCCGCAAAACTCACCGCGTAATTTTAAAGTTCGATAAAAAGCCATTTTTATATGAGGCTTCGATTTTGAAGACTAATTTTGCCGGCTATGAAGCAACTTTATATTGTGCGCCACGGAGAAACGCAGTACAACCTGGAAAGAAAAGTGCAGGGGCGGGGTGTGGATGCACCTTTGAACGAGACCGGCAGGCTGCAGTCGCTTGCATTTTATGAGCGATATAAAAGTGAAGCATTCGACAGGGTATATGTATCAACGCTGCAACGGACACAGCAATCGGTAGAACAGTTTATTGCGGGGGGTATTCCCTATACAAAGCTGGAAGGTCTGGATGAAATAAGCTGGGGCAATAAGGAAGGGTTGCCATTTTTACCTGAAGCCCACAGCCATTACCTGGCCACAGTGGAGGCGTGGCAAAGAGGCGAGCTTGATACCAAAATCGGAGGCGGGGAGTCTCCTAATGAAGTAATGCGCCGTCAGAGGGAAGCTATTCAACACATTCTCTCGCAGGAAGATGAACGCAAGGTGTTAGTGTGCATGCATGGCAGGGCGATCCGAATTTTGGTTTGCTGGTTGCTAGGGTACCCTTTGCAGTATATGGATAATTTTGGACACTCCAACCTGGGATTGTACATAGTTCATTATAACCACGGACGGTTTTCGTTGGTTACGTCCAACGAAACAAGCCATTTGGTAAATTTGCCGTTAATGGTCTCCCAGAAGCTGTAACTCACGTTTCGCCTGCTGGTCTATGCTGTTTTTGTAGGGGTGGTTTTCATACGAAAGCGCTTTATTGAAATATATTGCGGCTTCTCGATGTGCCCCGTGGTCTTTTAGCAGCCTGCCGGCCATTAAAGCAGCGTTGGCACCGATGTACCAGTTTTTCCCTTCCGATTGGGTCACCGTGGTACGGTAGCTGTTGAGTGCTTCAGTAAACTCACCCGTGAGATGATGAATTCTGGCCTTGCGGTAGGAATACTCGGCCGACCATCGCAAATCGGCGTGGTGCTGGTAATTTTCAAGATGCTGAATAGCGGTAGCCCAATATCCACCATCCGAAGCCAGTCTCGCTTTCAGTAGGTCGGGCGGATAATCGTGAAGCTCCGAAAGAATTACTTCAGCATTTTTATCCGGTTCAGTATATGCTTTGGGAAGTGAGCCGCTTTTTGTCTTCCATTCATCGGCCAGCTGTTGATTCCCCTCCAGTAGATATGTAATGGCTACTTTTGTGAAGGCGTCTTTTTTAAAATTGGCACCCTTGTATTGCTCAGCGAATCTCAGGTAGGATTTGCGGGCAGCCCCATAGTCGCCCTTTTGAATGTATAGATCGGCAAGCAAATAATGCGCTACCGGCAAATACCTCCAGAACGACTCAGGAGCGTGTTGCAGCACCAGCAAAGCGTCGGCTCCCTTATTGCCTTTGCTTAGTGAGGTGGCATACATCAGGCGAGGTAGATGGCCCGTAGGCTGTATGGTGTATTCCCGCAGGAAATGCTTTTCGCCTTCCACCGGCTGGTTGAGTGGATAAAGGTAGAAATACCCGAGTATAAAATTGGCTTCCCGTGCAAGCGGCGTTTGGCTTTGCGCCAATATTTGTAGCTGTTTCAGCCCCTCCTCCACCGAGCCGTTTAGCCCCATAATCCGCAGCACCCATTTGTAGCTGTCGGGAGCAAGGCCGAGCAGTATGTTAATTACGCCTCTGGGTTTGTTAAACGCGACAAACGCCGTGTCTTCCGTAGAAATATCGGAGAGCATTCCGCTGGCCGCCCAAAGTTCGTATAATCCGCTTAGGTAGTCACCATAGCGAATTCGCAAGAGGGCTTCCTGCAGCCTCAGGTCCGCGAGATAAAATATCTTCCAGTCACTATTTTCAGGTAAGGAGTCGAGCCAGGCTTTTCGTTGCTTCACATTTGTGAGGTAGCTTTTGTAATGTTCCTCTTTCTCGGTGTAGATCATTTGCATGAAATCTCTGAGGCTTAGCAGATATGCTTTTTCGGGTGAAGCTGCCAAAGGCTCAAGAAGGGCGTCGGCTTCTGCCAGCCGGTATTGCATGATGAGGTCGTGAGCGGCCACCGCCGGACCGGTCCAAGGCAAAGAAGCACCGTGCTGGCCGTAGGCAGCTGCAGCTGGGTATGCGCCTGCCAAAAACAAAAGCAGGTGAGCTTTTACCCTCACCTGCTTCAATATATTTTTAAAAAGACGGCCGCCTTTATGCTCTTCTTGTCCTTCTTGTAACCTTACCTTTGGCGTCATCTTCCTCTATTTCGTCGTCAACTCCTGCTAATATACGACCGCAGTGTTCACAAACGATAAGTTTCTTCTGCTCTCTTATATCTGCCTGCCGCTGTGGCGGAACAACGTTGAAACAGCCACCGCAAGCACCTCTTCGTACCGGCACTACAGCAAGGCCGTTGACAGCATTTCCACGAATCTTATCGTAAGACTTGATAAGACGATCTTCAATTTTTGCAGCTGCGGCCTCCCGCTTCTTCATCAATTCCTTCTCCTCGCCCTCACTTTCCTTTACAATTACATTCAATTCGCCTTTTTTGCTGTCGAGGTCTTTTGAACGTTCGCTCAGAGTGTCTTTTGTTCCCTGAATTTCTTCCTTCTTAGCTTCAATTTTGGCGTAAGCCTCTTTGATTCTTTTTTCCAGGATCTGAATTTCAAGCTGCTGAAGTTCAACCTCCTTGGTGATGGCGTCGTACTCGCGGTTATTACGCACGTTCATCTGCTGCTCCTCATACTTCTTGATGAGCTTTTCTGCGTCTTTTATCGCCGTTTTGTTATTGGAGATCGACTCTTCCAATTCCTCAAGGTCCTGGTTGAATTTCTGGACCCTGGTTTCATATCCAGCTATTTCATCCTCGAGGTCCATCACTTCTTCAGGAAGTGCTCCCCTGATTTTCTTTATTTCGTCGAGTTGTGAATCTAGTTCTTGGAGGTTGCTTAGTGCTTCAAGTTTTTGTGCTACAGTGCTTTCCATTCAGTTTCTTAATAATATCTGACGGGGTTTGTGTTTGCTTTCGACAAACGGAGTGCAATATTAGTGAATTTTTGATTTAAAATCCTATGTAGCAGGTTTTTTGTAATTACTTCGCTTTCGTAGTGACCAATGTCCGCAATGAGTATTTTTCCCTCGGCATCAAAAAACTCGTGGTATTTGAAATCGGCGGTTACAAAAGCCTGTGCTCCGTGCTGTTTGGCATTATTCAAAAGGAAGCTGCCCGACCCACCGCATACGGCAACTTTGCGTATTTTTCCCGGGTATGGCGTATACTTTACTATCTTAAGACCGAAGCGATCTTTTAACAAGGCCAGAAAATCATCCTGATCCATTTCCATTTCAAGCTCGCCTATCATACCTGAGCCCACCTCCTGGTTTGGATTGGTGAGGGTGGTAGCGTAATAGGCCACTTCTTCGTATGGGTGAGCCATGTTTAGTGCCTCTACAATTCTTTTTTGCAAATGAGAAGGGAATATAAGCTCCAGCCGGTCTTCATTTACATGCTCAAGTGCATTTTTGGCGCCGATATGTGGTTTGGCTTTTTCATTGGGCTTGAAAGCGCCCGTGCCAGCTACCCGGAAGCTGCAATGCGTATAGTTGCCAATATGGCCTGCTCCAGCATCGTGCAGGGCATTTAGTACTGTGCCAGTGTCACTTGTGGGGCAGAAGGTTACGATTTTAGTGAGCACGTCGTTTTTAGGAGCGAGAATCTTTGTGTTACTCAGCCCGATGGTGGCGGCTATCTCTGAATTGACTCCGCCAAGTACGTTGTCGAGGTTAGTATGGGTTGCGTATATGGCAACGTTGTTTTGTATGGCTTTAATTACGGTGCGTTCTACATAAGTACTTCCCGTAAGCTTTTTTAAACCCTTAAAAACAATTGGATGGTGCGCGACTATTAAGTTGCAGGTGCTCGAAATAGCTTCGTCCACCACTTCTTCAGTAACATCCAAAGAAATTAACACGCCGGTCACGGAAGCTCCGCCATCGCCAACTATTAATCCGGCGTTGTCGTAGCTTTCCTGGTAGGCAAGTGGTGCCATTTCGCTGAGATATCCGGTTATATCTTTGATTTTAATTTGTTCCATCGTTGCAGGTTACAATTACTATCTTTGACTTTTGATTACAGTGTGCGAATGCGAAAACTAAGGGTGTTTCTTGCCTGGCCTTTTTCTCTTGTTTGGTTTTGTGCTGCAAAGATCAGGAATTTTTTCTACGATACCGGAATATTGGCATCCACCGCTTTTCCGCTTCCCGTTGTTTGTGTAGGGAACCTTGCGGCGGGGGGAACCGGAAAGACTCCGGTTATTAATTATCTGGTAGCGTTCTTACTCGCCAGTGGCAAAAAGGTTGCTATACTGAGCAGGGGCTACGGTCGCAAAACAAGCGGTTTCAGGATAGCTGACGATCAAGAAAACGCAGCAACAATTGGCGACGAGCCGTATTTGTTTTACAAACGGTGGCGCGACAACGCCGTGGTGGCGGTAGGCGAACGCCGGGTGCCTGCCATTAAAGCACTGCTGCAACATTTCCCCGCTCTCGACATTGTGCTAATGGACGACGGGTTTCAGCACAGAGCGGTCAGGCCGTCTGGCAGTATTTTGCTCACTACCTTTAGCAACCCGTTTTATTCCGATTTTGTACTGCCTGCCGGAAACTTAAGAGAAAGCCGACGGGGGGCCGAGCGGGCGGCCATGGTGGTAGTGACCAAATGCCCGAACGACATGCCGGATGAAAAGAAAGGGGAGATGCTTGCACGAATAAATGCGTACACAAAATATGGCACTAAGGCGTTTTTCAGCAGTGTAAGCTATGGCAAGCCAGTGAGTTTTGGAGCGAAAAATGTTGGATGGACGTCATCGGTCATACTTGTTACAGGCATAGCCAACGCCACCCCGCTTGTGGAATACCTGAAAGCGACAGGCGTGAAAATTGAAGAGCATATAGAAAAAAGTGATCATTATGCGTACGGCCTTCGCGATTTAGAGCAGATTAAAGATGCCAGCAAACGCCGGCCCGAAAGCGTGGTTGTAACAACAGAAAAGGATTTTGTAAAAATGGACACCAGGGAATTATCATCAATTGTAAAACAGCTGCCCATTTTTTATATACCAATTGAGTTTTCCTTTTCGAAAGAAAAAGAAAACTTTGAGGCATCGTTGGTAAAGTTGGTAGAAAACACTCACGAGCAAAGGGATTGAAGCGGATAATCAGATATTTAGTATTAGGTGTGGTGGGGCAATTGGCTGTGATGCCAGCCCATGGGCAAATCCTCGACGATTCCACCAAAAACGTTTACTCAGCCAAAACCACCTTTTGGTTTACTGAAGATGACGTGAGAAGTCTGCGCGATTCGCTGCATGTGCTCGATACCCTGCTATATAATTTCGAAAATTTTGAAGAGGTAGACAGGTCCGGTCACCGGCTGGCAGACCTTGGCAATCTCGGAACCGCCACTCGCCCCATTTATCACCAGTTTCCCAAAACCATCGGTGCCCGGTTAGGGGTAAATGCTTACGACCCTTTTTACACCACCTCAAGAAATGTAAGGTATTACGACACCAAATCCCCTTTTATTAAAATACATGCTGCGTTTGGCATGCTTGGTAGAAACACCGTAGATGTAAGCTATACCAGAAATGTGAATCCCCGCTGGAATGTGGGGTCCGACTTTAAGAGGATAAGCGCCGACAAACAAATTGGGGCGAGCTCGAACCGCGGCGACCGAAACGTGGAGTCGACTTCGTGGGATTTGTACACCAGTTACCGATCGGAAAACGACCGGTACCATGCGCTTTTCAACTTTAGCTGGATGAATCACGGCACCTTCGAAACAGGCGGAATAAACGTGCCGGAAGGTGCCAGTAATGCTGAGATCTTTCAATACCGAGACTCAGAGATAAGGCTGGCCAACGCAACGGCAAGTGACCGGCGGCTCAATATCCACCTTTTTCAGAAGTACAAGCTCACCGAGGAACTGCAGCTATACTACAGCTTCGATGCTTACAGGCACCAAAGCGCTTATGTTGATCGCCAGTTGCCTCAAAACATCAATTTCTATCCGCAGGTTCTGCTCAGTGGCGACTCCACCTCGGAGCTTCTGCAGTTTCGGGAATTGATGAATGATGTGGGCGTGCTGGGAAAAGCAGGTGATATCAGCTATAATGTGTATCTGAAACGCAGATATGTGAACTACCACAACCGCTATTTTGTGCCCTACGGTGGCGAAGTGGAAAACTACGGCGGCGTAAAGGCGAGTGCTTTGCTGTTCGATATTTGGGATACCGAAGGCAGGGTAGAATATATGCAGGGTGGTTTGTTCGATGTGTACGGACGTACCTCGCTGCCTTTTGTGAAGCTGTGGTTGCGAAGCACGCGGTACAAACCCGGCTACCAGCAGCAGAACTATTTTGGAAATCACTACAGTTGGGACAATAGTTTTGAGCCGCAACGTGCCGACCAGCTGGGTGGAGAGATCGATGTGACCGCCGGGCCGCTAAATTTCAGCCCATCGCTCACTTTGACGAGGGTGGGTAATGCGGTCTACTTTGATACGAATTCTACGCCCCGGCAATCCGGCTCCGGGCAGCTTATCACAAGCCCCTCGGTGTCGTTTGACCTGGCGCTTTTTCAAGACTTTCATATAAACCCGCAGGTGACATATACAGTAGTGGCTGGCAACGACAGAGAAATATGGCGCATACCCGATTGGTTCTCGAATGTAAAGCTGTATTACGCCGGCTTCTGGTTCGATAATTATATGCAGATACACATAGGAACAGACCTTCACTGGCGGTCGACCTATTTTGCTCATGCATGGAACCCCGTTTTGCAGCAGTTTTACCTGCAAAACTCATTTGCGGTGGAGAGCTATCTTACCGCAGACTTCTTTATAAACTTCAAGGTTAATAACGCTCGTTTTTTTGCCAAGGTAACTCACCTGAACCAGCCGGCGTCCGGTGGATATTTTGTAACGCCATGGTACCCTGGTCAGCAACGGGTATTCGATATGGGGGTCACGTGGTACTTCTTCGACTAGACCTTTAAGAAAAGTGTTTTTCAATGAGTTTAAAATCAAAAACAACTTTAGGACTTGAGCTACCGACCGACCCCCGGTGGGTGAACATTGCTGAAATGCAGATTGAAGATATTCTCGTAGACCATGCTTACTGCGAGCAGAAAGCGGCTTCGTCTTGCATTTCGCTAATCATTTTATTTCCCGAGAAGGAGAAGATGGTTGAGGTGCTCACGCCGGTGGTTGCAGAAGAATGGAGCCATTTCGAGAGAGTGCTGGAGCAGTTGAAAAAGCGCGGCTTTAAACTAGGCAGGCAGCGAAAAGATGAATATGCGCTCAGGTTGAGTGGAATTGTGAGAAAGGGAGGCAATCGAAACCAGCAAATAGTGGAACGCTTGCTTATGAATGCGCTGATTGAGGCCAGAAGCTGCGAGCGATTTAAGCTGTTGCACAAGCACCTCGCCGACCGGGAACTGAAGAAGTTCTACTATGAGCTAATGATTTCGGAAGCGGGCCACTACCATAACTTTATTGAGCTGGCTGAAGAATACATGTCAAAGGACTATGTACGCAAGCGATGGAACGAATTTTTAGAGGCAGAGGCAGAAATAATGCAAACGCTGGAAGTCCGTGGCGATAGAATGCATTAAGTTTAAAGTTCTCAGTTTGGAGTTTTAAGTTCAAAGCATGTCCATGCCTCAGAACTTAAAACTCCGCACTCAAAAACTGTTTCACCCGAGCTTAATCGATTGTTTCATAAATGGCTGCTTGTAGTAGCGTTGGTTTGTGGCACGGTAAAGCGCATTTGCTAAGGCGCCGCCAGCGGGTGGGAGTGAAGGTTCGCCCAACCCGGTGGGGTCATTCAGATTTTGCACAAAATGAATGTCGACAACCGGAGGTGCTTCACCCATTCTAATCAGTTTGTAATTATTGAAGTTGCTCTCCTGGGGCACGCCGTCTACAAAAGTCATGTCGCCAAACATAGCATGTCCGATGCCGTCAATTATGCCGCCCTCAATTTGATTTTTGGCCGAAACCGGGTTTACTACGATGCCGCAATCTACCGCACAGGTTACCTTGCGAACGGCCGGCTCGCCTTTTTTCATTTCAACCTCCGCCACCATGGCTACGTATGAGTTGTGCGAATAATAAGAGCTGAAACCCTTGCTTACACCCTCTTCGCTATTTTTCCAGTTAGCTTTTTCCGCGGCTAGCTTTACTACGCCCAGCATTTTCTCGGGTTCGTAGTCTACTGTCCCAACGGGATCTTTTATAGCCTTTTCCAGCAAGTCTATTCTTAGCTGCACGGGATCCACACCCATTTCTTCGGCCACCTCGTCGATAAAGCTCTGCTCTGCATATGCCAGAAAATTGGTAACAGGAGCCCGCCATGCGCCTGTGGTAATGTTGCTGTCGAGCCCATACGAATCGACCCTATAGTTGGCAATGGAGCCTGCAGGAAACCAGTTTTCGCGGGTCCAGCCGTTTCCGTTTACACCCGTGCCTACAAGGTGGTAAGCCACGAGTTTTCCATCTTTAATGCCTGCTTTAAATTTGTACTTCGAGGCCGGGCGGTAGATGCCGGCAGTCATGTCATCGTCTCTTGTATAAACAACCTTTACCGGTACTTTCGCTAATTTGGAAATCTCCGCCACTTCCATCACAAAATCGCCATACAATCTGCGACCGAATCCACCACCCATACGGGTCATATCAATAAATATTTCGTTTTCCGGTCTGCCCAGCAGCTCGGCTACCTGCCTGCGTGTTCTTTCCGGGGTTTGTATGGGGCCCGCAAGGTCTGCCTTCTCGTCGGTTACGTGTCCATAGAAGTTCATAGGCTCCATAGGGTTATGCGGCAAAAACGGACCTTCGTAGATTTTCTCTACTATTTTGTCAGCAGTCTTAAATGCTGCATTCACATCACCGTCGCTTCGTTTTGGCTCGCCATTTTTTGTATTAAGGAGAGCCATCAATTCCCTGTCGTGGTATTCGGTACTCTCGGCCGGAGTCTCTTGTTCCCACTCCGCTTGTAACGCTTTCTTACCCTTCATGGCCGCCCATGTGGAATTTGCCAGCACCGCTACTTTGTTGCCGAATTGGATCACGTTGGTTACGCCGTTTACCTTTCTTGCTTCGGAGTCGTCGAACGACTTTAGTTTGCTGCCAAAAGCCGGCGGACGCAGGACCACTGCTATTTGCATGCCCTCTTTTTTAAGATCGAGCCCAAAGAGCGGTTTGCCGGTAATAATGTTGTCGATATCAACGTTGGGGGTGTCTTTTCCGATAATTTTGAAAGTCTTCGGGTCCTTCAGTTCTACCTCCTCAGGCACAGGAATTGCTGCTGCCGCCGAAGCAATTTGGCCATAAGTAAGTGTTTCTCCCTTCGCATTTTTTATCACTCCGTCACTAACACTGAGTGTCGACATATCCACCTGCCACTGTTTGGCAGCTGCTTCCAGTAGCATTCTCCGTGCGGTGGCACCAGCCATTCGCAGGCCTTTCCACGACGCCCTCAGCGATTGGCTTCCTCCGGCTACCTGACGCACGAATTTTTCTGTATCGAGCGGAGCCTGCTCTACAATCACGTCCTTCCAGGCAACGTCCAGCTCTTCGGCTACAATCATGGGCATGGCTGTTTTTACATTTTGCCCCACTTCGGGGTTTGGCGACATTATGGTTACGATGCCGTTGTCGCCAATTTTAAGGTAGGCATTTACGTTGAACCACTCTTTGGGAACCCCTTTTGCGATTTTTTCAGGAGAGGGACTGCACGACACCAGCCAGTTGAAGCCAAGAACAAGTCCTCCGCTGCCGGCGGCCGAGACTTTCAGAAATGATCTTCTGTTATAGGATGTTTTGATGAGCGTCATAAGTGCTGAATTTTGAGATGGATAAATCAGGCTTTAGCGGCTGTTTTGATGGCTGCCTTTATTCGGTTGTAGGTGGCACAGCGGCAGATGTTGCCGGCCATTGCAGCATCTATGTCCTCGTCGGTTGGGGAGGGATTTTGCGAAAGAAGGGCGGCTGCATTCATGATTTGCCCAGCCTGGCAATAGCCGCACTGTGGCACATCGTGTTCACGCCAGGCATTTTGCAGGGGATGGGTAGCATCTTCCGACAAGCCCTCAATTGTGGTAACCGACTTGTCGCCGATGGACGATATGGGCATGGAGCAGGAGCGAACCGCTGCACCGTCGACATGCACCGTGCATGCGCCGCACATGGCTATGCCGCAGCCGTATTTTGTACCTACAAGGTCCAGGTTGTCGCGCAATACCCATAGCAGCGGGGTATCTGCATCAACGTCGACCTGGTGTTGTTTTCCGTTTACGTTTAGATTGAATTGGGCCATAGTGTATTTTGTTGAGTTCCAGAAGAAATTCAAAATACCAAGTAGTTATGGCATTTCATAGCTTAATGTGACAGCCGGGCGAATTTTCTGAACCGCCAGCATTAATTAGTCATTTTTGTTCATTGGTTTGATGAGGGTGTATTAAATTGCAGAAAAGTTTTTTGGAATGATACCGGCTAAGTTTCTTTTAAAAAAGTGTATTCCTATTGTACTTTGTTTTTTGGCGTTCAGTGAGTCATACGCTCAACTGGCTTCTCCGGGTGCTATTTACGCAGCTACCTCCGATGGAAAGATATATGAGCTGAATGAAGATTTCAGTCAGAAGCGGCTGGTGGTGGAAACCGGGATTGAGATAGTATCAATGGCGATAAGTTCAGAGGGCCAGGTGTTCGCGGTAGATGGCTACAAACTTTATACATTAAATTTTCAAACAGGCTCGGCGGAGGATGTGGCACCTATGCCTGACATAGCGGGAGACCTTGACTATATGGGAGAAATTGCCATCGATCGCAACGATGAAATTTACGTAATCAAAAGCTCCGCAAACAACTGCTCTGCTGCTTATTATGTCTACCATTTTAATGCAGATACAAAAGCCTTTGCTAAGAAATGGGTGCATAGCTATTCATGTCCTGATGGGTCGGCATTTAATTCGCTTGCTTTCGATCCATACACTAATCAGCCCTACGGTCTGTTGAAGGGCAGTGGTACTGTCTTCGGCTTTGAAATTAACGATTCAGAATCGGAGGACCTGGTCAATAGCGAAAAGGAAGTTGTGGGGAGTACATTCGGAAACGAGTTTGATCAGCTTTTTTTCAAACAGAACGGCTCACTTTTGCTAATTGGATCAACTACAATAGGGCTCCATAACCGATTCAACGGTCAGATTACGACCTATAGCGACAGTCTCGATCTAAACTACACATCGATTTCAAGCATTTTTCCGGCAGCTGAATCGCTGAGTGATTTGGTGGTTATCGAGGAAGAGCTGGATTTTGGTCAGGTGATCATTGGAAAGGATGCAGTGTTGTCGGTTACGATGGGCAATATGAGTAATCAGGATTTAACAATTACTCTAACAACCGGAGAAATCGTAGGCGCAAATTTGAGCATTCCTGAATCGGTTAGGATACCTGCCGGGGAAAGCGTATCTGTTAATGCTGTTATTACTCCTATGGAAGCAGGCGGCATTGACGGATATTTTACTATTGCGATGTTGGAAAACGAAACAGGGGCGCGGCAGGTGAATTTTTTCGCTGAAGGATTTGAACTTCATACCGTTAATGAGAATACTTTATATGGGCTTATGCCCCATTGGAACGCCGGAACTGCAGACTTGCTAAGTATCGACATAGAAGAAGGCACTTACGAACGCTTTTCTACGCTTTCACGCCAACTGAATGCAGTTGCTATAAATTCTAATGGTGAAATGTTCGGTGCTTCCGGCAAATCATTATATATGGTAGATCCCATTTCCGGAAAAATGCAGCTCATCCGACAGTTAGGTTTCGACATTACATCAATGGCATTTAATTGGGACCACCACCTCATAGTGACAAATGTGTCGGCGTACAGCTACTACAGTAGCAACCTTGGCATCTATGATGTTGATGCAACAGGAGGTTCACCGAAAAATGTTTTTGGCACAGGGGTTGAATATAATGCTCCGGGAAGCATTGCCATCTCCCCGAAGGGGGAGTTTGTAACCATAAATAGTAGTGCCCATCTGGGAATCACCGATACATTAGCCAATATAATTAGCTCAATTGAGCTTGATACATATTACGTTAAGGACATTTTTTTCGATTCTGAAGGTACGTTGTTTGGTTTGTTTGACACTACAGTTGGTAAATTCCAATTGCGCAAGATAAATATGGCGACGGGTGAGACCAAACCACAAGCCCTGGAGTTTGACAATATGGTGTGGCTGGTGAGAAATGCTGCCTTTTCACCTGTGAATGGAGCCAGGGATATAGCAGGAAACGATATTAGAACCTTTCCGAACCCCTTCGGCACAGACCTCACCGTTAGCTTTAACCTCAATACGCCGCAACCCGTCAAACTGCAAATTTTTGACCTTGGGGGCAGAAGGGTGTTTTCAACCGAATACGATTTTACGTCAACTGGTATGCAACGGATGCAATGGAATGGTCGGGATGCTGCCGGCAGTGAGGTTTTAGAAGGTTATTACCTCTTGCAGTTGCAAGTAGGAAATGAACCACCTATTATCAAACGGATTATTTATTCGCATTAACCAGCTATGACTAGAAGCGCATACGTCTACCGAGTTGTATTAGCTTTGTTTAGCATATTGCTCACGTGTCAGGTAATGGGCCAGTTAGCACAGCCAGGGATCATCTATGCCTCTTCGTCCGATGGAAAAATTTACGAGCTGAATGAAGATTATTCGCAGAAAAGCCTGCTTGTACAAACCGATCTTGAGGAAATAAGGTCAATAGCAATTAACTCTAGCGGGGAAGTTTACGCGGTGGATAGGGACAGTTTGTACGGCATCAATCTTTCAACCGGCGAATCGACTCCTATTACGGCAACACCTACTCCTAACAGTCAGTTTGATGCAATTTCATTTGGTCATTCCGACCAACTGTACGTTGTTGAAGCGACAGTGAATTCGACCTTCTGGCATCGCCTTCAGGTGTACAATTTTGAGTCCGGTGAATTCGAATTGCAGAAGTGGCTTTCGGACAACGAGGACGCATTTATGCCTTCGTTGGCAATAGATCCCTACACCAACACTGCCTACTATTTATACAGGCCTCCGTTTTTCGATAATATACTTTTGGGCCAGGTGCAGGACCCTCCATTGACTCCAAAGACAACGCAGCTTGACGGAGTGAGTTGGGGGGTGCTTCACTTCGACCTGCAAGGCCGGTTGGCAGTAGTTGAATGGGACAGGATAAACTACGTTGATCGTTTTTCCGGTAAAGTGTATGCCAGAAAAAGCAAGGAGCAGGTTGCTTATACAGGCATCGCTACCATATTGCCCACTCCGGAAACATTGCCACCCGTAATAGTTGAAGCAGGACAGCTTATTGATTTTGATGAAATAGCAACAGGAAGGTCGGCAGAGCAGCAAATTTCTGTTGCCAACATGTCGAATGACGAAGTGATGATAAGCTTTGGCAAAACCGACGACAGCGACGCTACACTTGAACTTCCTGAAGCAACAATCCTTGCCACCGGCCAACGAAAGTCGTTCAGCTTCAGATTGCACGTGGAGACGGAGGGCCTTCTTACTGGTCAATTGGAATTGAGGCATGGCACTGCTGAAAGTGAAGTTATAAACATAGAATATCAGGGGGTAGGGTTTGATGTGCACCCGATAGACACGGACTTTCTTTATGCCATCAGCCGAAACGTGGCCACTGATAAGGACTACCTCTACAGAATAGATTTAAATCTTAATCGCGCGATGGTCGTTTGTGCCCTTTCAAAACCCATTGAGATGCTTAGCGCCAATTCAGAGGGTGTGCTCTATGGAGTCGTCGACGGATATCTGCATTTAGTCGATGCTGAAAGTGGTAAGGCACAGAAATTAACTTCGATTGGTTTCACGCCGAGGTCCATTGCATTTGACCTCACAGACAGCCTTTATGTTCCTGTCATTTACCTTGAAGACAGTTCGATTCCCTATGTGTATTTATATAAGTACAATATTTCAACAGGTGAGATAAAATCAAACTCCTATATAATCCTTTCTAGTTTAGGCCTTTCCTCACCCGGAACCGGCCAAATAGCTGTGTCACCCAATGGCTGGGTGGCGTTACTTGGACAGAGAGGATTGGCGTATGGTGAAGATTCTTTGTACTCAACGGAGAGTGTATTTCCGATGGACCAATTAAAACCGGAGCTGGAGAACTTTAAAGACATTGTTTTTTATAAAGATGGTTCTCTGGTAGCTTATGGAACTTCCTTGGGGAAAATAGATTTGAAAAGTAGTACATTCAAGCCTATTAGCCTTCATGTACCTGGGTTCGTTGGCTTTGTGAAGCATGTTCCGGTTATCGATCTGCTCGAGTTTACCGGTTCTTCAGTTGTAACGTATCCTAACCCCTTTAAGGAAACCCTTACTATGGTTTTCAGGTTGGAAGAAGCTGCCCCGGTAAAGCTCGAGGTTTATTCAATCAGCGGCCAGAAGATCACATCCATAAGCAGAGACTTTGCGGAGTTGGGTACAACGGAAATAACATGGAACGGCAGAGATGCCACCGGCAACAGAATGAAAGAGGGGATTTATATTGTAAAATTGATGGTTAACAACAAAGTGTATGCTATTCAAAGGGTGCTTCTTGAGCCTTAAAACAACATCACTACTGCCGCAACCATTGTCATCAGGATAATGAACCAGCGGTATTCTCTTTCAGGTATTTTTTTTACAATCAGTACGCCCAAAAAGGCACCGATGCCTATGGCGGGCAGGGTAGTGAGGTCGAAGAAAAGTGTTTCCCAACTGATCGTTTTCCATACGAAAATGTGAAAAGGCACCTTAAACCAATTGAGCACAAGAAAAAACCAGGCGGCTGTGCCAATAAAAGCGTTTTTCGGTAGCCTCATGGATAGCAGGTACAGCGCCATCACAGACCCGGCCAGGTTGCCTACCATGGAAGTAAAGCCTCCAGCAACGCCCATTAATGCTGCAAACCAAAAGTAATCGGGCACATTTTTCTTTTTTGTTTTTTCCAGCCAAAGCATAATGGCTACCGACACAAAAATAATGGTGGCCATGATCATCTTGAAAACTGTGTCGTCGATATAGCTCCCGACAATAGTTCCCAAAATGGTGCCCCCTGCGGCCCAGGGGAAAAGCTTCCATAAATGCACCCACGAGGCATGCCTGTGATAATAGAAAACAGCAAAAATATCGGCCATGCATAGGATAGGCAACAGAATGCCGCTGGAGAGCTTACCGCCGAATACGGCCGCCATCATGGGCACGGCCACCATTCCGGCACCATGCACGCCGGTTTTGGCCATGCCAATGAAGACAGCTACGGAAAGAATGATTGCAAAATCAACGTAGGAGAGGTGATACGAAAATAAATCGATCAAGGTTGGTCGGTTCTTGGTGACGCGTTTTACGCCTCGTCAAACTTAAGACAAAAAAATTATTATGTTTTCTGCTTTTTCTTTTTGGCGGCAGGAAACAGGATATTATTTAGAATGAGCCTGTACCCGGGAGAATTGGGGTGAAGGTTAAGGTCGGTCGGAGGATCGCCTACCAAGTGCTGATAGTCTTCGGGGTCGTGGCCGCCATAGAAGGTGTAAAAGCCCTTGCCAAACACACCATGTAGATAGCGCACCTCGCCTATGCTTTTGTTTTCGCCCATTACTACCACATCAGGTTTTACTGTGCTCTCCCTGAAAGCCGTGGTTTGCCCCATAAAAGCTTTTATAATCCGCTCGTGATTCTGTGTGAGCATTGTTGGGATGGGGTCCCACTTGGCGCTAAACTCAAACAGGTTGAAGTAATCGTTGTTCTCAATTACTCCCCGTTCATTGGGCTGCATGTCAATATTAGAATATTCGTATTCCAGCGGCCGGCGCTCCAATACAAAATTTTCAAAAGCGAATGTCTTGCTGAAATCAAGTTTTTGCTGTGCCCTGGGGTCGGCCGGGTCGCCATCGTACATGCTCTCACATATATCTACGCCGTCGGCAGCAAGGGCAATGTCGTAAGAATCGGTAGCCGAGCACATTGCAAACAGGAACCCCCCGCTGCCGACATAGTCCCGGATTTTCTTCACTACGGCCAGTTTCATCTGCGATACCTTAACGTATCCGTGTTTGCGGGCCATTTCCTCGTATTCCCTTTGCTGCTCGATGTACCAGGGCATATTACCGTAGGCACGATAAAACTTGCCATATTGGCCGGTAAAGTCCTCGTGGTGAAGGTGCAGCCAGTCGTATTTGGGCAGCTCGTTGAAAAGGATCTCCTCATCAAATATTACATCGTAGGGAATCTCAGCGTAAGTAAGTACCATAGTCACCGCGTCATCCCACGGCAGCTTGCTTTTAGGGGAGTAAACGGCAATTTTGGGAAACTTCTCAAGCTTCATTGCATCCATATTCGAAGAGGGGCTGGCAATCAGTTCCAGCACCTGGCCGGCTTGCGCATCGGATATTACCTCGTAGCTTACACCTCTGATGATGAGCTCGTTTTCAAAAGCCTGAAAGTGCTTAAACATAAAGCTACCACCCCGGTAGTTTAGCAACCAATCTATTTCAGCCTCTTTTGTCAACACCCAATATGCCACACCATAAGCTTTTAAATGATTGGTTTGGTTCTCATCCATGGGCACCAGGATGTGCGTGGCATTACTCTTTAGTCCGGCAAAAAGAAACAGGATGATGACAAGAAAATGCTTCATGATCTAATATACTGAGGTGTTCCGTAATACTTTAACGAATGAAACACTATTTAGGTAAAAAGAAATCGTCTTTCTACAGGTTTCTTCAATTAATGTTACTTTGAGCAAGTTGATCGGCACGTTTCTTCAGTCGCTGAACCGCCCTGTTCCCCGCATCAAGTTCCAGGGCTTTGTTGATGTACTTGTTCGCCTTTTCCAGGTCTCCCTTTTTTAGGTAAATGTCGCCAAGTACGGCATAGGGTTTTGGTACTTTTTTGTCCTTCAGGCATTTTTTCAACTTATATGCCAATTCCAGGGCGTTGTCGTAGTTGCCCAGGTCGGCTTCCAGGGTAGACTCGTACCCGATAAGAAACGGTGCAGGCTTCTTGTGGGATGCATTATATGCTCTCAGTGTGTCCAACGTTTGCTGGGGGCCATAGAGATAGTTCATTACCTCAAAGTACTCGGCTATGTAGTAGATCTCGTTGGGATACTTTTGCCCGATTATGCCCACGTTGCGCAGCCCTGTCTGTAGCGCCACGCCTAGTCTGTCAGCCATTTTAGCACTATCCATTTCATCTCTGGCATTAAGAAACTCTATCAACCCGCATGAGAAATCTATAACTAAACCTTCGTCGGGAGTTGCCTCATTTTTTCTTTCACCAATGAGTTGGAGGATCTGCGTACGCTCCCGGTGATCAGAAGATATTCTGCCAACAAGGCTTTGACCCAAAATAAAGTCCGGGTCGAAAGCGATACTTTTTCTGTAAGACTTTTCGGCAGCGGTATAATCACCGTAATCCATAATTTGCTGCCACCCCAGGTAGTAGTAGTATTTGGCCGAGTCGGATGCAGTACTCAACGGCAGCAAACCCGGGCCTGACTGGGCTTGTACCCTAAAAAAAATAAATAAAATTGTAATTGTGAGACTAATTCTGATACTAATTCCAAGCATACCGACAGCTAAAACAGCTTGCAAATTATGAATTGCCACCGGGGCATCCAACTTTAGTTGGTATGAGTGGTGATGTTTTTTGTTGGCTGGGAGAGGCCGGTGCATTTATAGCTGTAATTTGCATACCTGTTTCTCGTTCATTTTGTTACTCTGCTGATGAATATTATTGAAAACATAAGGGAGGGAATCAAATCGATTCAATCCAACACGTTAAGAGCAGTGCTTACGGCTCTCATTATCGCCATTGGTATTACGTCGCTGGTGGGAATATTAACGGCGATTGAGGGAATAGAAACATCTTTTAACGACAGCCTGTCTAATCTGGGATCAAATACTTTTGATGTAAGGGCCAGGCGATACGACGACCGCCGTACGCAGGGGGTAGAGCAGAAGAGATACCCACCTATTTCATATTTCGAAGCCATGAGGTTTATCGACCTGTACAAGTCACACGGCACACCTTCAGCGTCGACATGGGTAACCGGCGCCGCGGAGCTAAGCCGTGGGTCTAAGGTAACCAATCCAAATATGCGGATTTTGGGTGGTGACATTAATATACTTGCTGTAATGGGTGGAGAGTTGGAAATGGGGCGCAACTTTTCGCAGGTGGAAGCACAAAACGGAGCCAACGTGGTTATTATTGGTGACGAGGTTTTTAACACACTTTTCGAAAAAAACGAAAACCCGATCAACCAAATGATAACGGCCTATGGTATAAGATTTAGGGTGGTTGGTGTTTTGGAAAAGCAGGGAAGCATAGGTGGCAGCAGCGGGCTCGACCGCTCTTTCCTTGTTCCCCTGGAAACGGCACGACGAGTCGATCCACAGCGAAAACTGACTTACACGCTAAAAGTGGCGATAAACGACCCTACCCAGCTTGAATACGCCATGGGGCAGGCTACTGGCCTTATGCGGTCGATTAGAAAAGATCCATTGGGGCAGGAGGATTCGTTTGAAGTGGCAAAAAATCAATCGTTGGCTGAAAGTCTTGACGAGATTACCGGTTATTTGAAAGTGGGCGGATTCGGTATCGGTTTTATAACGCTTCTCGGGGCTTCTATCGGTCTTATGAATATTATGCTGGTTTCGGTAACCGAGCGGACCAGGGAAATTGGAGTGAGGAAGGCGTTGGGAGCCTCGCCTACGAAAATCCGGCAGCAGTTCTTAATCGAAGCAATTGTGATCACTCAAATGGGCGGAATTGGCGGAGTGGTGTTGGGCATACTTGTGGGTAATGTAATTGCCAGTGTAATGAACGTAGATGGCTTTGTAGTGCCCTGGTTGTGGATGCTTGTGGGGCTTCTTATTGGGATGGTGGTAGGAATTATTTCGGGATACTTACCGGCATACAAAGCCTCAAAGCTCGATCCGATTGAGTCGCTGCGCTTTGAGTAGTTCTTTGTTTTAGTGGCAGTTTACGCGCCGAAGTCTTTGGCAGTGGGTTTTTACAATACCGTAGAAACCACATGTAGAGTATGCCGATTTTCCCCAAAGTTACTTAGAGGAAAATACTTAGCTTTGTAAATTGTATACCCATCAACCCCTTTTATCTAAAAGGACAATATACAATTTATGTGTAAGGCTGCCTGGAAGACCATTTCTTTGCAATTATTGGCGTTGCTGGCGCCTGCGGTGTCCGTTTGCCAGGAAATATCCATTACAGGTGTTTATCAGGGCAAATCCTTGTTTATCCAAAATCCGCTTGTTAGCCCCAATCAATATTGCATTAAAGAAATTTATCTTAACGGCCTGCCGCTCAATCTCAACTTCAGGATTTCTGCTATCGAAATCGATTTTAAAAGTATTGATCTGTACACACCGGTGGCTGTGCGAGTAGCCCACGACAGCCTTTGCCAACCCAAAATCGTGAATCCACAGGCCGTTTTATGGCACAGCTCGTTCCGGTTCACCTCGATAATTGTGACCGATGAAGAACTGAAATGGGCGACAAGGGGGGAAAGAGACCGGGCTACTTACACGATAGAAAAACTGAACGGGGAGGAGTGGCTCGACGTGTCGGTGGTAGAGAGCAAGGCCGACTTTGCAGCCAGCGAATATATCTACTATCCGGAGCATTCGGAAGGTGCCAATAAATACAGGATAAAGTACGAACCGCCCTCGGGCAGTTATTTGTACTCCGACGAGGTGGAGGTAGTGTTTTATAAAGAACCGATTACATTTTCGCCCAAAGTTGTATCGGATAAAATAACGCTTTCCAAAGCCGCTCCTTTTGAGATTCTTGACGCCAACGAGAATGTGATTTTAACAGGGAGCTCAAAAGAAATTCCGCTCAGGTTGCTCAAGCCAGGCAGCTACTTCATAGTTTTGGACGGAAACAAGGAGCCGTTTGTTAAGAAATGATTTAAGGGAGCCGATTTCCACATCTTTTGCAAAAAACTGCGTCTTTGTCGTGGCTCTCGAGAAAGCAGCTGTCGCAAACCCGGTGTGGGGCATCTTCTTTCCCCATGGTAGATCTGGTAAGTTCTGCTGTTACAATGCCAGTGGGTACGGCAATTATGGCGTAGCCGGTTATCATCAGGAGTGAGGCAAGCAGTTGACCGGCAGGCGTATGAGGGGAGATATCGCCATATCCTACTGTGGTAAGTGTTACTACCGCCCAATACATACTTACAGGAATTGACGTGAAGCCGTTGCCGGGTCCTTCAATGGCATACATGGCCGTGCCGGAAATAAGCACCAAAGTTAATACCCCTCCCAGGAACACCATTATTTTCAGGGGCTCCGCATTTAAAAATGTCGGATTAGAGCATCCCTGAAGCTATCGTC
>CBFGTI010000029.1:0-43379 GCA_965651695.1 uncultured Imperialibacter sp.
GACTTATACAGGCAATGCATTAGTTAGTTAACTTTATTTGTAATTACCACACTAGGGCAATTCCGTGCAGATAATCAATTAATTTCCACCGGCAGAATGCTGCTACCAGGGTAGTGGGCAATTGGCCGGCTTATTTACTTATTTATGACTTTAGAGCAAGCCACCTTTGGCTCCGGCTGCTTCTGGTGCACCGAGGCCATTTTTCAAAATGTAAAAGGAGTACATTCCGTAGTTTCCGGTTTCTCCGGCGGCCACGTAAAAAATCCCGCTTACAGAGAGGTGGTGACGGGCCGCACCGGCCATGCAGAGGTAATACACGTAACCTACGATCCGGCCGTAATCTCTTACGAAGAGTTGCTGGAAATTTTCTGGCAAACACACGATCCCACTACGCTTAACCGGCAAGGAAACGATGTGGGAACTCAGTACCGGTCCGCAATTTTTTACCATAACGAAGCACAGCGGCAACTTGCGGAAGAGTATAAGGCAAGGCTGGATAAGTCGGGTGCATTTGCTGATCCTATTGTTACTGAAATAAGCCCGTTTAATGCATTTTACCCTGCCGAAGATTACCACCAAAACTATTTCAACCTCAACGGTGAACAGCCCTATTGCGCTTTCCTGATTCGCCCCAAGGTTGAAAAGTTTAAGCAAGTGTTTAAGGAGAAGGTAAACACAGATTGAGCAACGGAGCCGGGAAAATTTGCTTCTTGAAATTTTCCATTTCTTCTTCCCGCATTTGTTCTAAAGTATGAAAGTTCGTATTACATTGCGAGTTGTTCAAACTTGCTTACATGACTTGCAAACCTAGCCTTATCACCACAATCGTTATTCTTTTTTTTGCAACCGCTGCCTGCGTTCAAAACCGACCGACCGAAGACTTTAATCAAGCCGAGCTGATCTACAACCAATCGGTGGAACTTGAAATGGAGGTGCGATCCATTTTTCGTTCTCTTGAGCAGGTGTTGGCGCGCGACTCAACCCTGGCGGAGTACGACTCCGAACTGAAGGCCTTGTCAGAGGAAATGGGAGAGTGGGAGCAAGAGATTTTTAGGGTCGGCGAAGGCGAAACTGCAGAACCGCTGGGGCATCAGCATCCGGCAAAGGAACTCCCGGACGCCGAAATGCATGCGAGGCAAAAAAAGCTGAATGTGCAGCTTAGCAGCCTTTCGGACCGTCTTATAGCTCTCATGGAGAAAATGAGCAGGTGAAACCGGAGAAAGCTCTTAGTCATGCATATTAGTGATTTCAACAAAATCATAAGCCCAATACTCCAGCGTATCGGTTCCCAAGCCCTTAAGCCGAACATGATAGCGTCCATTTCTTGGGTACTTTATAGTAGGCGCCGGTGTGTGTGAAGTTAACTCCTGCCCGTCGTCGTCGGCAAAGCCAAAATGCCACGTAAAAGACTTCATGCCGGTTGAATAATTACGAAACCTGACCGAGCCCGGACTAATATTGCTCACTCTCGCAGTAAACGACAAAGCCGGATGCCCCTCCTCGTAAGTTTGTGGCTCCCAACCGGGCCCGGGCGTCTCTAACGGATCGAGGCAGGCCGACAGCAGCAAAAGAAGCCATATTGCCAAAAATTTCCTTATCATAAACCCGGACGATTCCATCTAATTTACTTCTTTTATTTCCAAAAAGCACTGAGTCAGATAGTTATATTTGATTACTGATCTAGCACGAGGCGTTGTTTCGTCAACGATATTTTCGTTTTCGTCAAACAAAGTTTTACCTCCGATGAGAAAAGTCCTCTTTTGAAGAAAAAAACATGGAAAGACGACACGACATTGACTGGCTTCGCGTCATCGCGATTTTGCTGGTACTTTATTTTCACACGGCAATGCTGTTTGTACCGGAGTGGGATTGGCACATCAAAAACGGAGAAACAAGCTACTTATGGATGGAATTCAATTTTTTCCTTTCACGTTTCCGAATGCCGCTCCTGTTTTTTGTGTCGGGATACGGCACCTTTCTGGCCTTGCGCAAGCGCAGCGCCTGGCGGTATGTTAAGGAGCGACACAACAGGCTGATAATTCCGGTTTTGTTTGCCATGTTTGTGGTTGTGCCGCCGCAAATTTATTTTGAACGGATTTTCGATGGCGAATCCTACTCGTCATTCGTCGATTTCTATCCCAGCGTCTTCAATTTTGTTCCGTACCCGGCAGGCAACTTTTCGTGGCACCACATGTGGTTCGTTGTGTATCTCTTCATTTACTCGGTGGTTTGTCTTCCCTTATTTTTATACATACGAACCGAAAAAGGAAAGGCACTCCTCAATAAGCTGGTAACAAAAGCCAGCGGTATGGGGGTGGTGGCCATTATGCTCCCTACGGTACTTATTGGCGGGCTATGGGCCTTTTGGCGCCCGCAAACGCACGACGTGGTAAACGACCTGGCGTGGCATTTTTACTGGTGCTCGTTTTTCATAATGGGGTACTTTGTGGGGGCGGCCCCCAGCATGTGGGATACCGTGGAGCAATATCGAAAACGGCTGCTTGGTGGCGCTATCGCATGCATTGTTCTCATCGACTTTTTCCGCTGGAACCGGATTGAACCCTGGGATTTAGAAGGTATTAGCCCGATGTGGGAATACGCCTGGACCTGCCTGCTGGCAGCAGACGCCTGGCTTTGGCTACTGGCAGCGTCTGGTTATGCAAAGAGATACCTGAACAGACACCATCCGGTGCTCGACTACGCAAACCGTGCTATATATCCGTTCTACATACTTCATCAAACGCTCATAATAGTGGTGGGCTACTATGTTGTGCAGGTGCAGGATTCTATTTTGGCTAAATATCTTTTTGTGAGCACGCTGTCGTTGGTGGGTTCGCTTGCCATTTACGAGTACCTCATCAAGCCTTATCGCGTAATGCGTTTCTTTTTTGGAGTAAAGGATGACAATGTTGCTAAGCCGGGTGTGGTCGGGCAATTGGAGAAACAGCCACGTGCGAAAGCGGCGTGAACTGAAAGGGCGAAGTAGTAAAATGAGATGGGAATGAAAATTTGGAGATGGATTTATCCCGGCCTTTATGGCTTGCTGATTTACGCCTGCGTTAGGCTTATCACCGATTCGGCAAGCAGGTACAACGTATTGCTGCACCGCAGTGTCTGGATTAACCTGGGTGAGATTGCCGGCGTAGTGTTTGTGGGCTATGCGTCGTTTCTCATGCTCCGGTGGTACGAGAATAAACATAAAACCGCAGTAATTTCCGGCTGGAAACAGGTGTTCCGCGAGTTTGCCGTGTTGGCTTGCTACAACCTGCTGCTTGTAAATAGTACCATGGGGGTGCTGGTAGCCCTGACCGACAATGGCATGGACTTTCACGATTTCGTCATCATCAACACAATTCCGCAACTCTTCATTCTTGTGTCGTATTCCATACGGCGGGGAAACTATTTTTTAAAGTCGTACGTCGATAGCAGGCTTCAGCTCCAGCAAATTGAAAAGGACAAGATCGAAGCAGAACTGTCGCTGCTGAAAAGCCAGTACCACCCTCATTTTCTGTTTAATTCGCTGAATACCATCTATTTTCAAATGGATGAAAGCACGGAAGAAGCAAAGAAGACGGTTGAAAAGCTTTCTGAGCTATTGCGGTATCAGCTCTATGAAGAAAAAGAGAACAAGGTAAGCCTCAGTAAAGAGCTCGACCATATTGGCTCTTATATCGACTTACAGAAGGTAAGGCACAGCGCCAGGCTTTCGGTTGAAATTAACCTAGATGCGGGCGTAACTAATAAGAAAGTGTATCCGCTTTTGTTTATGCCCCTGGTCGAAAACGCCTTTAAATACGCGGGGGGCAGTAAATGCATCACCATACGAATGGCGGACCGGCCGGGCACCAATGGTGAAGATATTATCGAGTTCTATATTGCAAATTCGATCGACCGTGTTGCAAAGACTTTTTCACAGCATATTCAGGTTTCGGCGGGAGGGCTGGGATTGGTAAACCTTCGGCGGCGACTTGAGCTGCTTTACCCGGGAAAGTACGAGCTGGCGGGTGCGGAAAATGGCGACAAGTACGAGGCAAGACTAAACTTATGTCTCAATGACAATTAAGTGCATAATTACCGACGACGAACCTTTCGCTGTAAAGGGTCTGAAGGCTTACGTGGAAAAGGTAGATTACCTCGAGCTGCTTGCAACCTGTGAGAATGCCTTGCAGCTCGATGCCGTCTTGAAAAGGGAGATGCCCGACCTTCTTTTTCTGGACATAGAAATGCCACATATTACCGGCCTCGACTATCTGGCTTCTCTGAAAAATCCGCCGCTGGTAGTGATCACCTCTGCGTATGAGAAATATGCACTGAAAGGCTATGAGCTGCAGGTTCTCGACTATTTACTGAAACCAATTTCCTTCGAACGCTTCATGAAGGCAGTGCAAAAAGCCAGCGATTTCCTGGCGCTGGCATCAAAAGGCACCCCGGCTCCGGATTATTTTTTTATCCGAACCGGGCAAAAGATTGAACGAATTGCCCTCGGTGACCTGATTTTTGTTGAGAGTATGCAAAACTATGTGAAAGTGCACACCACAAGCGACACGTTCATTACCCATCTCACACTCAAAAAAATGGCCGAGCTTTTACCCGCTGATAGGTTTATTCAAACGCACAAATCGTTTATTCTGGCGGCCGACAAGGTAAAATCAATTGAGGGAAACGAGGTGCAGACGGAGAGGGGAGTGGTGCCAATAAGCAAACTTTGGCGCGAACAGGTGCTGGAAAAGCTATTGCAACGAAGGCTATGGAGCAGAAACCCGGAGTAGCTAAGGCATGCACCGCCCACGGAAACCCAGTTCCTTACCTCTCCGGTCTCAATTGACTCTCCTTCAGCTTTCTCAGGATTTTCGTTCCACGTGATGTAAAAGCAGGCGATTCGTACGGCATCTGGTCCTCAATGGCAATCAAAAGCTCACCGGCAATTTCCGGAATTCGCGACGAAAGGTTTGCCAACACCGTCATCGCAAAAACTCTGATGGCAACTGCTTCCTTTCTGCCCAACATCAACCTAAAGCATTGGTCTACGGTACTGGCCCAATGCTCTTCGGGTATGTCAATAAACTGCATAGTACGCACAATATTTCTTTTTAGCGAATCGTGCACGTTTTTGTCGAGCAGGTCGATCATTCGGCCCAGGTAGGGTAAGATCAGGTGAGGGTAATGGTCGCAGCATTTGCTGACCACGTGAGCCGAAAAGTGCGTTACGCGGTAAGGCCCGCTAAAAAACACGTCCATGAGAGTGGCAAAAGAATCGGTGTCATCCCCAATTTCCATGGCAATGCGCTCGATACCGTTCTTCGAGTGGTCGGTCAAAAGCCTTTTTGCCAGTGTAAGGGAGGCCTCGCTCATAAAGGGAATGTGGATTAGCGCAGCAAAGATAACCGCTGCCCCGATCTAATGCGACGAAAACCAGCACCACTAAAAACAAAAAAGCCTCAGATTTCTCCAAGGCTTTTCTTGCGGTATGGACGGGACTCGAACCCGCGACCCCCTGCGTGACAGGCAGGTATTCTAACCAACTGAACTACCACACCATTTTGTAAACCCGCCGTTTGCGAATTGTGATGCAAAAGTATGCGGAGTGTTTTGTATTTGCAACACACATTTTCAAAATTTTAACAAAAGTTATCCACGTCCCACCATTTAGAAGCTGCATTTGTATTTAAGCCACTGTTTACCAGTTTATAAGGAAAGAGAAAAAAAATGAAATTTGTTTGTGGGGCGGCAAACGATAACCGCCACGTGTAATTAAGATGCCTTTTTTTGGCAAAAATGACCTGGCCGTGAAGCCTGCCCAGAAATGTGAACGAGAGAAAGCTGGTTTTAAGACAAAAGGCGGGCAATGTTTTTTGTGCCGTCAAATTCCTGCATAATGCTTTTAGCCAGTACCGTTATCGGTATTGCAAGTATTAGCCCGGGAACTCCCCATAAAAATCCCCAAAACATAAGCATAACCAACACAACGATGATATTGATGCGAAACGATCTTCCCATTAGTATGGGCTCCACAATCGAACCAAATATGACCTGGGCAGCAGTAAGTAACACCACACAGAACAGCCACGTGCCGGGGTGTTTAATCTCTATAAACGCAAACAAAGAAGCGGCAACGGTTACCACAATGGAGCCCACCATTTGTACAAAATTGAGCACAAATGCAAACAGGCCCCAGAAGAGTGGAAAGCTGACGTCGAAAAAATAGCAGATCAAACCAAAGCTTATACCTGTAAGCATGCTCACAAAAAATTTCACCTTTAGGAATTGGGTGATGCTTTTTTCAATTGCCACAAAGGTTTTTACCGATTGGGTTTTGCCCTTCGAAAGGATTTCCTGGAAAACAGATTTGAGATTCATAGAGCCGCCCAGCAGCAGGAGCAGGAAGAACAAAGTCATGAGTGTCATCACGAAGGTATCCTGAACATAGGCAAACGTTATTCTGAAGTTTTGGTAGATAAAATCAAGAAACTGTTTGTTTTGCAAAATGCTTTTGATGGCGCTTTCCTCCGGGTCTGTCTCAATTCCAAAAAAGTCGCTGAGCGGGTCCATCACACTTGCAACCTTCGCATCAAGCTTTCCGAGCAATTCTTGCTGCCCCTTACTTATTTGCCGGGCCGACAACTGCACTAACTTGAATCCGACAAAAAAGCTACTGAACAGAACAACAATTACAATCGTCAATGCAAGAAATTTTGGTGCGTTCCGCTTCTTAAGCCAACGCATTAAAGGAGTGAACAGCAGCGCAATAAATACTGCAAACATGAAGGGGACAAAAATGAATGAAAGGAGATCGAGGATGTAAAAAATGAGTGGTATTACAATTACCAGGAGTAACTTGTTGGTGGTATTAATCGTGTTCATTTCAAGGTTGTTGCAGGGTATAACGAAAGATATGGAAAAGTATGCTTAGTTAATCCCTATTTCGCCTCTCTTACGATTCTGAGACCGACGTCGTAGCCATTGCCGGGCCCGCCGCCGTGGAAAATAAAAGTGGCGTTGGTTACATCGGAAGTAAAACTACCCCCTCTCAATACATGCACCTCGCCGGTAGCAGGCGGCACCGTATCCGGCAAAAACTTGCCATTATGGAAATCCTCTGTCCATTCCCACACATTGCCCAGCATATCGTAAAGCCCCCATGCATTTGGCTTTAGCTGCCCTACCGGTATGGTGCTGCCTTTGTTGGTATCCTGAATCCAAGCTTGCTCTTTTGTTTCTTTCCATGAAAGCAACGAATCAGCGCCTGCTTTAGCGGCGTACTCCCATTCAAATTCTGTGGGCAGGCGGTAAACTGACGTAGTATCCAGCTCGTTAAGCCGTGCAATAAAGGCTTTTGCCTGCCCCCAGGTCACATTCTCCACCGGGTGGTTTTTACTGTTGCCATCCACCCGGCCACGGTGAAAGAAAGAGGGATTGCTGCCCATCACTTTTTCCCACTCTTGTTGTGTTACTTCATATTTTCCAAGGTAGAAAGGCTCGCCGATTGCTACTTCAAATCCGGCGTGAGTATCTCTGCGGGCCAGTTCTTCGCACCGGTGGTAGTCCTCGTCGGTCCAGCGGGCTTCATCAGTTACTTGCCTGTCATCAGGCGGAGTAGGGCACTTTGGTCGCATGCTTCCGATGGTAACACTACCGGGCGGAATGAGCACAAATTCCATCCCGAAGCTGTTGGTGTAGGTTGCCGGGGCGCTGTCTGTTTGCGCAACCACTACAGTTTGAAATACCAACACGAACAGCAGCAATGTAAGTATGACTTTCATTTGTGTGGTGTTAGAATTTTTATGCCAATGTTTCTGAAGCGGTGCGAGGCGTCGGGTTTCCATGAGTAACCACAGCAGCTGCCACCCGGCACCGGTAGTGCAGTTGCGCTCCAGTGCAATTGCAGGGCGATCATTCCCTCGGCGGCGTCGGCAATGAGATCGTTTCTGGCTGCGGCGGCTTCCCAGAGCAACTTGTCGTTTATCCATAGCTTAACATGTGGAACGTCGCCCTCTACCCGCAGACGGAACGAATTCCAGTCCCCTTTTTTCCAAATCTCCGAAAGATCAGGGACCGGCGCGTTGGTAGTTGTGTGCAGCATTTCTCCAAACCATGCGCCTGTTCCGCGGTCACCGTCTCCCGCCAGTTCCAGCTGATAGGCCGTGCCGCTTTCGGCCGACCTGAAAAAGATGCCACCGTTAGTGCCCGGATGGCCTTTAAACTCGAGGTAAAGCTCAAAATCCTGAAATTTTTCATTGGTGAGCAGTAGGCCGCCCTGTCCGAACGGATGTTGCTTAAGCACAATGGCGCTGTCTTCTACATAAAAATTTCCGGAGGTGCCGTGATGTGTCGTCAGGCTTCTGTGCCACCCGGTAAGGTCTTTTCCATTGAACAAAGGTGTGAAGCCTTCCGGCAGCCGAAGGTTTTGCGCTGCAACAGTGAAAGGCACTACCAGCACACTAATGAGTGCCGGGGCAATGGCACCAGCAAAATGCAGGAGGCTGCGTAAACGGGCGGATATGGAGGGTTTAATTTTCATTTTCTATTGCAAAAATTCTATACCGGTCATTATAAGCAAAGCATCGCTTTCTTTGGCCGCTTCGTTTCTAACAATTATGAACACATCGTGCAACCCATCGACTGCTGACACATCAACCGGAACAGGTTTGCCGGCTGCCTCCCCAAAAAACGGTCCGTCGCCTTCCCTTGTTGGCGGCGGCACGATGGTAAATGGTTCGCCAACGAGTGTGCCCTCAGGCGAACCGAGCCGAAGCTCTACAGTGGCACCAATAAAGTGAGACCAATGCCAAAAGCGGGTTACAGCCCCGATGTTGATCGTTTTTATTCCGCTGAGGTCGATTTTTTTGAACCCTATATGTCCCCCTTGCCCCGTAAAAATAAATCCGGGATCGTCGGTGGAAGGGGTAAAAGAAATGCCGCTTTCAGAAAAGAAGTCTGCCGATTCGGGGCTAAGCAACGGATAGCGTAGCAGCACAATATCTTCGCCTGCCAGGTTAAGGCCTGCTACACCCTCGACTCCCTTGTCGGTATAGCTGGCCCGAAACACGTAGGCGCCGGGTTCGTACGAAAACTTGTAAAACTTGCCGAGCCGGCTTACGTCGCCACGGAGGGGAAAGCCTTTAGTACTGAAAGTGCCGGCAATATCCAGTTGGCGAATCCCTTTATCAGGTGATGCGAGGCTCATGATATAGTCAATGATTTGGGCAGTTTCTGCAGTGCTGAGCATCGGATGGGGAGGCATGATGGCTTCACCCCATTTGCCGGAGCTTCCTTCGGTAATGCTCTTGTGTAGCTTTTCAAACACAAGCTTGTCTCCCTTGTACTTAGTAGCCACGTCCACATAAGCGGGACCCAGTAGCGGATCGTCCAGCTTGTGGCAGGTCATGCAGTTGTATTGCTCAATTAAAGCTTGTGCATTTAAAAAACGAAGCGCCGTGCCGGTCTTCAGTTGTCTATTGGCCGTGAGCAAGTTCAGCTGTTCCCGCGACATACCTGCCGGGATATACTCTGCGGTAACAGACACGGCGCCCGTTGCAATGCCGTTCTCCAACAGACTGCCGTCTTCGGCATCGGAAACCGCAACCTGGTATGCCACGGCATGGTTAGGAAAGTAGAATGAGCGATTGCCAGAAGTTATCTGGAATTGGACGTCTGGCCGTTCGTTTCCGGCTATTATTTCTATGGTTGCAAAATCCGACTCTCCTGCCGGATCCCGCACCGTTAAGGTAGCTTCGTATTTGCCGGGACGCTGGAAACGAGGTTTCGGCTTTGGCTCGCTAAAGTTCATGGTCTCTTCACCGCCCAGCACAGGTGTAATCGTCCATTGGAAGCTCAGGTTGTCACCATCGTAGTCAACAGAACCTTCCGAAGACAATTCAACCTGTAGCGGAAGCGCTCCCTCTGCTGGTTTAGCCGAGGCGCTGGCGATTGGTGCACGGTTTCCGGGGTTATATACCACTTTTGAAATTCGCCCCTGTCCCTCCAAGCCATATTCAACAATATAAAGGTCGCCGGAAGGACCAAAATCCATGTCGAGCGGTTGCTTGTGCTCAAGCTGTTCGGCTGGCAAAAATGGCTCGATAGAGGTAGCTTCGGTCTGGTCTTCATTCATGGTTATCAACATAATCCAGTTGCGAACATAGTCGGTCACCAACCATTTCCCCTCGTAGTAGTCTGGAAACACCCCGGCAGCATTGACGGAAAAATCTGCCTTCCTGAAAACAGGCCCGCCTACAGCCGAACGGGCTGCACTTCTCAGCACCGGCCAGTCTTCTGACACCCGGTAAGGATAAGCCACCAGAGCAGGCACGGCCGGGGGCAAGGTGTCCAGTCCCGTGTTGTTTGGCGAGGAGTTTACCGGCGCTTGTGGGTTGAAGTAAACACCGTACAGGCCGGTTTCATAGTTGTAGCTCTTGTAGGCAAGGTTTTTTCCCACCACAAAGGGCCAGCCGAAGTTTCCGGCCTCCCTGGCAATATTAAATTCATCGTAGCCCATAGGTCCCTGCTTTTCCGAGTCAACACCGGCATCGGGGCCCACCTCGCCCCAGTGCAGGTAGCCCGTTTTGGAGTCGACCGACAGCCGCCACGGATTGCGGTTTCCCATCACATAAATTTCGGGTAGTGTTTGCGGCGTTCCTTCAGGAAACAGGTTGCCCGGGGGAATCGAATAGGTGCCGTCACGTTCGGGCCGAATTCTGATGATCGATCCACGGAGGTCGTTGGTATTACCGGCCGACCTGCCTGAATCCTGGCCCCGCCCGCCTTCGTTTGTAAATGCGTAGGGGGCATACTGTGTAGGAGCGGAGTCGCAGCCGATCGAAAGGAAAAGGTTTCCGTGTGTGTCCCATGTCATTCCACCGCCAAAGTGTTCTCCGTCGGGCTGCTCCCAAAATACTTTCAGCAGCACTTTTTCTGAGGTTTCGTCTATGTTGCCGCTGCTACTCAACGTAAACCGCGACAATCTCATATAGGTGCCATTGTCGTCCGCTGCCGAATAGTAGAGGTAAAGCTGCTGACTCTGCTCGAAGTCTTTGTCGAGCAAAAGTCCGATAAGTCCGGGTGCCCGCTGCTCAGTCAATTTCACCCTCCCAAGCTCGGTCACCTGGCCCGTGGCTTCGTCAGCCCGTTTTACTGCACCGGTGCGTTCAATCCAGTATACCCTCCCTTGCTTATCAAACTCCAACTGCATGGGTTCGTTCAGCCCTTCGGCAACTACCTGGTAGGTAAAACGTGTGGGGTCTGGCTTTTGGCTTTTCTCCGAAGCCTGCTTCCTGTCAGCACAATGCGTAGATGCGCCCAAAAGCACTGATATAAGCAAGTAGTTTATTAACCGTTTCATTAAGATGGGATGCGATATATTGAATGTTGCAAACTCACTTTCGTTTGTCAGAGTTTTTTTCACTCTTCCTAAAGAGAAGTGCTGCCTTGTTAAACAACGTTGTGTGCAAATTACTAATTGGCTGTAGCGCAGACGAACCGTTGACGAAATTATTATGGCTTCTGGCAAAAATGCTGGGTGGTAGCACCCGCGGCACAATAATGCATTCATCGGGATTTGAAACACAATCAGCAGCTGTCGGGAGTCAATAAATAACCGCAGAACGCTAATTCTCTATTGATCTGCAATTATTTATACTATCTTAAAGCCTTCTTGACCTTAACACCTCTAACCGTTTTATGCGAAATTTTCTTGACGACAATTTCCTGCTCTACAATTCCACAGCCGAGTACCTTTATTTTGAGCACGCCCGCCGTCAGCCGATCATCGATTATCACTGCCATCTATCGCCTAAAGACATTGCAGAAGACCGCCGTTTCGATACACTAACAGCCATTTGGCTCGAGGGAGATCACTACAAATGGCGGGCGATGAGGGTGAATGGCGTCGACGAGCGATACTGCACCGGAAATGCTTCTGATTTTGAGAAATTTCAGAAATGGGCCGAAACCGTGCCCGACACGCTCCGCAACCCGTTGTACCACTGGACGCACATGGAGCTGCTGAACCCCTTTGGGATCAAAAAGCTTTTAAATCCCGGAAGTGCCGCCGCAATTTATGCTGAGGCCAATGAGCAGTTAAAAACAAAATGGACTGTGAGGGCCATTTTGGAGCATATGAACGTAGAGGTAATTTGCACTACCGATGATCCTGCCGATGATTTGGGTTATCACCAGGCCATCAAAGCGGAGGCGTATAAAATAAAGGTGCTTCCTACCTTCCGGGCCGACAAGGTAGTGGTAGTTAACGATGCGGCGGCTTTCAACAACTACCTGCAAAAGCTTGGCAAGGCGGCGGCGATGGATATTACCAGCCTGGATGACTTGCTGGAAGCCCTGCGGCGACGGCACAATTTTTTTGCAAAAATGGGTTGTAAGCTGTCTGATCATGGGCTGGAAACATTTTACGCTGCCGACTTTACCACCGCACAGGCATCCGCAGCGTTCGATCGGCTGAGGTCGGGCAAATTGCCTGAAAAAAGGGAGCTCCATGCGTATCAGTCGTTTATGCTTCATTACCTGGCCGTTCTCGACCACGAAAAAGGATGGACCCAGCAATTCCATATAGGTGCATTGCGCAACAACAACAGCAGGATGCTCTCGACGCTGGGCCCCGATACAGGTTTCGATTCAATGGGAGATTTTGAGCACGGCAGGGCGATGTCGAAATTTTTTGATACACTTGATAAGGACGATAAACTGGCAAAGACCATTTTGTATAACCTGAACCCGCGCGACAACGAACTTTTTGCCACTATGATTGGGAATTTCAACGACGGATCGGTACCCGGCAAAATGCAGTATGGATCGGCGTGGTGGTTTCTCGACCAGAAAGACGGGATGGAAAAACAACTCAATGCGCTATCGAACATGGGCTTGCTGAGCCGGTTTGTGGGCATGCTCACCGACAGCCGCAGCTTTCTGTCGTATCCACGCCACGATTACTTCCGCCGCATATTGTGCAACCTGCTGGGAAGCGACGTAGAGCGGGGTGAGCTGCCAAATGACCGACCATTGATCGGGAAGCTTGTGGAGAACATTTGCTATTTCAACGCCAAAACGTATTTCGGTTTTTAAACAACACCGATGAATTATATAAGAATAACAATCCTGGTGTTCGTTTGTGCCGGCTTCAGCTTTGGGTGTAGCAAGAAGTCGGGCGTGAAAGTAATAAAGCTCGGCCATGCGCTTGACGTAAACCACTCGGTGCACAAGGCTATGGAGCGACTGGCCGAAACCGTGGCTGAAAAATCCGCTGGACACATGCGTATCGATATCTACCCAAATGGCCAGCTGGGTTCGGAAAGAGAGCTGCTCGAGCTGCTGCAAATCGGGTCTATTGGTATGACAAAGGCGTCGGCTGCGGTGCTGGAAAGTTTTATGCCTGCCATGGCCGTAGTAAACCTGCCATACGTTTTTCACAGCAAAGCGCACTCCCGCAAGGTTCTGGAAGGGCAAATAGGCCAGGAGCTGCTGGTAAGTGGCGAGGAGTTTTGGCTGCGGGGGCTCTGCTTTTACGATGCTGGCAGCCGCAGCTTTTATTCGAAAACCAAAGCCATTACCAAGCCTGAAGACCTTGTTGGGTTAAACGTGAGAGTGCAGCCAAGCCCGTCGGCTATTCAGATGGTGCGGCTAATGGGTGGCGCTGCCACGCCGGTTCCTTTTGGCGAGCTGTACACCGCTCTGCAGCAGGGGGTGGTTGATGCAGCAGAAAACAACCCTCCCAGCTTTTACCTTACCCGGCACTATGAGGTATGCCCGTATTACTCCCTCAACGAACACACTTTTGTGCCTGACGTGTTGCTGGTGAGCACGCTTACCTGGAACGACCTGAGCGATGAACAAAAACGATGGCTCAGTGAAGCCGCTCTCGAGTCGTCAGAATATCAACGGGAGCTGTGGGAGGAGTCGGAGGAACAAGCATTAAATGCAGTGAGAGAAGCGGGTGTGGAGATTATACTGCCCGATAAGGCTCCTTTTATAGAAAAGGTGAAGCCGATGATAGATGAGTTTGCAAGCACCGAATACAAGAAGAAATTGATTGAAAGAATAGAAATCCTTGATGGAAGCGCTGAAGAAACGAATTGATAGCATTACGGAAAAGGTTTTGATCCTGCTAATGGGTCTTCTGGTAGTTGATGTGCTCTGGCAGGTTGCGTCGCGCTACCTCCTGAAGGACCCAAGCTCTATTACCGACGAGCTGGCAAGATACCTGCTGATCTGGCTCACACTTATTGGCGCTGCTTACGCCACAGGCAAAAACCTCCACCTTGCCATCGACATTTTACCACTGAGTCTGCCAGCGCAAAAGGCCGCCCGGCTGCAGCGATTGTTGGGTTTACTCACCCTGCTGTTTGCAGTACTGGTGTTAATAATTGGCGGGATCAGGCTTGTGTACATTTCCTTTACACTCGGGCAGCTGGCCCCGGCCCTTCAAATTTCGCAAGCCTACGTGTACATCTCTTTACCATTAAGCGGGCTACTGATAACCTTTTACAGTCTTTGCGATATTTTCAAAAGGAGGCAAGCAGTATGAACTGGAACGAGATCAGCATTCTTATTATCACTTTTGTGGTAATGATGGCCCTGGGGCTTCCCATCGCGTATTGCATAGGCCTTTCTTCGCTCTTCACCCTGTTTGTTACCATGGAGTCGCTACCTGCGTTCACCACGCTGGCGCAGCGGATGGCTACCGGTATTGATAGTTTTGCGCTCTTAGCGATTCCTTTTTTTGTACTCGCAGGACAGTTAATGAACAAAGGAGGCATTGCGGGCCGGCTTATTGACCTGGCGAGAGCGATGGTGGGGCGGCTGCCAGGTGGTCTGGCTTTCATCAACATCCTTGCTTGTATGCTTTTTGGTGCCATTTCGGGGTCGGCAGTGGCGGCAGCGTCCGCCATAGGCGGCTTTATGGTACCCCGCATGGAAAAAGAAGGGTACAACAAAGCTTTTGGCGCCGCAGTAAATTTAACCTCTGCTTCTACGGGGTTAATCATCCCTCCAAGCAACATTCTCATTGTATTCAGCCTGGCAAGTGGTGGCGTTTCCATAGCTGCCTTGTTTTTGGCGGGGTATATCCCCGGCTTGCTAATAGGAGTGGCGCTCATGATAGTAGCTGCCATAGTTGCTGCAAAGAATGGCTACAAGTCGGGAGAAAAAACCGGCTTGCGGGACCTTGTTGTTACCTTTGTCAGAGCGCTACCGAGCCTGCTGCTGCTGATTATTGTGATAGGGGGCATAGTTGCAGGTATTTTCACTGCCACTGAGGCCTCAGCCATAGCCGTGCTCTATACGCTTATTCTCTCCATGGTATTTTACAAAGAAGCTAAATGGAAAGACCTGCCCGGCATTTTACTGGAGACAACAGCAACTACTTCCATTGTTCTTCTGCTGGTGGCTACTTCAATGGGCATGTCGTGGGTACTTTCGTATGAAAACATTCCACAGGGTGTAAGTGATATGCTAATGAACATTAGCGACAACCCAATTGTAGTGCTGCTACTGATTAACGTACTACTGCTGCTGGTGGGCACTTTTATGGATATGACGCCCGCAGTGTTGATCTTCACGCCAATTTTTTTACCTGTAGTTACCCAAATGGGTATGCATCCGGTGCATTTTGGAATTGTGATGGTGATGAACCTGTGTATCGGCCTGTGCACGCCACCGGTTGGTTCCCTGCTGTTTGTGGGCTGCAGTGTGGCGGGCCTCAGCATCCAGAAAGTGCTAAGGCCTCTTTTGCCACTCTTTGTCGCCATGCTGGTTGTGCTGATTATCGTAACCTACGTGCCAGAGTTAAGCCTGTGGCTACCACGGGTGTTTGGGTATTAATTACATGCATTCCAAAAAAATGCAGCAGGAGGGGGGCTGCAGTACAAATGCGATTGCTCTAAGGCCTGGCATTTTCCAGGAAAACCTCGTTTGTATTGCCTAAAGAATTGAAGCGGATATGAAGTGTGAGGGGAAATTCCGTGCTATTTTCGCAAAGAGGACCGGGCTCGAGGTAGTAAACAAAAAATTTCTGGCTGCGCACGTAAAGCTCCTGTTTATCAGGTTTTCCCAGCATTGCTTTTAGCTTGTTTTCCTGCAATCCGATTAACTTATCCGCCTGCTCCTCGAAAATGGATTTCATTGCTACCCGGCGCCCATTACAGCCGTTGGCATCATTTTTCCAGCTGTCGGCATCAAAACCCACAAGTTCTCCCGAACCGCACGACACCAATATTGCCATCATCGCCAGGCACAGAATAAGTCTCATATATTTTCTTAAAATCAGGTTTGAAGAGTTTCGGTTGTACTTCCTGCATTTTTGAGCCAGTGCAACCAGCCGGCCGACGCCACGCAACCTATTACTATCGCTAAACCCAAAAATAACGAGCTTCCAAGGTAAAAAATAACGACGGGGACCAACACCATTCTTGCTCTTTCCAGCCAAAAAGCCCATTGCTTCATTTCTATTATCCCGCCCAATACTACAATGGAACCAACAATGGACACCGCTACCAGGGCTTTTTCCGGCAGGGCGAAGTCCTCATGCAGGAACAAGAAAAAAGCTGTCGCCACTAATATGGCAATGTATTGTGTAAGCAGGTAAGCCGAAAATGTAGACGGAGGTTGTACGTCGTATTTTATGTATGCATTTCTGTTTACCTCCTTCACCTGCTGCGGTCCGCCCAGGTACGCCGGCAGCCATCCCGGCTTGTTAAATAATATCCGCATACCATCGCCCATCGTCCTTGTTTTTTTAAGCGTGTTTAGCATATCGATGTAATGCTGGAAATTAGCTTTTATTGGATTCCAGGTGTTCACCGGGGTTGTTATTCCGTAAGTCGGTCGCTCTTCCTCCTCCTGAAAGGTGCCAAAAACCCTGTCCCAAATGATGAAGGTGCCGGCGTGATTCTTGTCGATGTACTTGGGGTCTCGCCCGTGGTGCACCCGGTGGTGGGAGGGAGTATTGAAAATGTACTCAAGCCAACCCAGCTTGCCAATCGTTTCGGTGTGTATCCAAAACTGGTAAACAGTATTAATGGCGGCAACAAACACAAAAGTAAGGGTATCTACACCGGCTATCGCTAAGGGTAGGTAGAAAAAGAACGTCCAGAAAATCTGGAACGTGCCCTGCCGAAGTGCCACCGAAAAGTTGTAGTCTTCGCTTTGATGATGCACCACATGGCCGCCCCAAAACAAGTTCACCTCGTGGCTCATTCTATGCGCCCAATAGTAACAAAGATCTACCGCCAGCCAAATAAGAATGAAAGTGTACCAGTTGTTGGGGATGCTAAACAGCGCATAGTTTTCGTAGACATACTGGTATGCCACCACACTGAGCACTTTCAGGAATGCGCCGGTAACCTGCTGGGTAATGCCACAGCTAATGTTGGTAAGAGCGTCGTTGAGCCTGTAGATTTTGCGCTGCTGAAAGTGCTGTATAAGCAACTCAACGCCGATAAGCAGAAAGTAAACAGGGATTGATAATATGACCGGGTTAATGTTCATGGGTAGATGCTAGTTCAGCAACAATATTACTAATAAAGATGTTTATTTCGGATTATGAACTAGTTTTGGGGCGAAATTGGTTGGATGGTTATGAGAAATGTGTTTTCGTGGATTCGGGTGTTGAGTATGTTGTTTTTTCTGGCTGCGCTTCTGTTTGTGTACGCTTATCTTCCTGAAAGGGTGTCGTTGTACAGCGATCAGCTGGGAACCCCCGTGTACCACGTAGAAAGGGGATCGTTTTTTTACTATGTGTTTGGGTTCTTTCTCTTAACCAACCTTATGTTTTTCGTCTTCAGCAAAACACTCGAGCGCATTCGGGTAACCTCTGGTAGCGGAGTATTTCCTTCCGAGCTTTTTAAAGACAAAACCATGACCTGGCTTGAAGTATTGGTAAGCTTAATCAACGTATTTTTTGTTACGAGTGTGGCGTTTATCGGGGTGTACAACAACCCCCAAACCCTGAAGTGGGCCAGCTTCAGCTACCTCGTCTATATTGGTATTTTTCTAATTTTTGTTGGTATTCTTTCCTTTACCTACGTACTTCGGTTTCGGCGATATCAACTTTCTTAATATCAGGAAATTAAGAGGTTTAGATTGAATCATTGGTTTAAGTTAATCTTCTCATTTTCAGCAACTTACCTCTTCAAGTTTTACTGAAAATTTCCATTTAATATTCTAAATTCGGTCTGTTTTTGAGCTAATGAAGGCGCAAAAACGGCACAACATTCTCCTATTGAACAACTTATGGCAAAAGAAGAAGTAGCGGCGGCGGCAGCTAGTTACACCGAGGATAATATACGGTCGCTCGACTGGAAAGAACACATTCGGCTAAGGCCGGGTATGTACATCGGTAAGCTTGGCGATGGCTCTGCCCAGGACGATGGCATTTACGTGCTTGTAAAAGAAATTATCGATAACAGTATCGATGAGCACATGATGGGCCATGGAAAGATTATTCACGTAAAGGTGACCGACCATAGGGTTGAGGTAAGAGATTTCGGTAGAGGGATTCCCCTGGGTAAGGTAATCGACTGCGTATCGAAAATTAACACCGGCGGCAAGTATGACTCTTCCGCTTTTCAGAAGTCGGTCGGGCTAAATGGCGTGGGTACAAAGGCGGTAAATGCGCTTTCAGATTATTTTAAGGTGCAGTCGTTCCGCGACGGCCGCACAAAAATGGCCGAATTTAGGAGAGGGGAGCTTGTAAACGACGAAAAGGAAAGCGCCACCACCGAAAGAAACGGCACGGCAATCGTTTTTGAGCCCGACGGCAGTGTGTTTAAAAACTACCATTTTATTCCTCAGTATCTCGACAATTTGCTGTGGAACTACGCCTTTTTGAATGCCGGGCTCACTATCAATTTCAACGGCGTTAAATACTACTCCGAAAATGGCCTGATGGACCTGCTGCAGCGGAAAACCAACGAGGAGGAGCTGCGATACCCCATCATTCATTTGAAAGGCGACGATATAGAAATTTCGCTCACGCACAACAACCAGTACGGCGAAGAATACTACAGCTTTGTAAACGGGCAGTATACCACCCAGGGGGGCACGCACCTTGCGGCCTTTAGGGAAGCAGTAGTGAAAACTATCCGTGAGTTTTATAAAAAAGATTTTGATGCGTCCGACGTGCGCACCAGTATAGTGGCAGCTATAGCAGTACGAGTGCAGGAGCCGGTATTTGAGTCGCAAACCAAAACCAAATTAGGCTCTCAAAACGTGGGGCACGATGGGCCAACCATGCGCACGTTTGTCAACGATTTTGTTAAAAAGGAGCTTGATGACTATCTGCACAGGCATCCTGATGTGGCTGACGGTCTGCTGAAGCGCATTTTGCAGTCGGAGCGGGAGCGAAAGGAAATAGCAGGTATTAAAAAGCTGGCTAACGAACGGGCTAAAAAGGCCAATTTACACAATAAGAAGCTGAGGGATTGCCGGGTGCATTGGGACGACCAGAAGAACGAACGACGGGAAGACACGGTGATCTTTATTACCGAGGGAGACTCTGCCAGTGGTTCAATTACCAAGTCGCGCGATGTGCAAACGCAGGCGGTGTTTAGCCTCAGGGGCAAGCCGCTCAATTGCTTTGGTCTTACCAAAAAGGTAGTTTACGAAAATGAGGAATTTAACCTGCTTCAGCACGCACTCAATATAGAAGATGGCCTGGAGGGCTTGCGGTATCGTAAAATCATTATTGCTACCGATGCAGATGTCGACGGCATGCATATACGCCTGCTGCTGATGACCTTCTTTCTGCAGTTTTTTCCCGACCTGGTGCGCAACAGCCACCTGTTTATTTTGGAAACGCCACTTTTTAGGGTGAGAAACAAGAAAGAGACAATTTACTGCTATAGCGAAGAGGAGAAGCAGGCTGCGGTAGAGAAACTTGGTAGCAAGCCGGAAATCACCCGTTTCAAAGGTTTGGGAGAGATTTCGCCCGAGGAATTTGGCGGGTTTATTGGCGAAAACATCAAGCTTGAGCCCGTAATATTACGAAAAGACACTAAGGTTCAGCAGCTTCTCGATTTCTTTATGGGTAAAAATACGCCTGATCGACAAGGGTTTATTATCGATAACCTCCGTATTGAAAAAGATTTGGTTGAGGAAGTGGTTATCGAAGATTGATTGTAATTTTTTTACAAAAATCGAAAAATTGTAATATTTTTACAATAATCAAATTTTTGTAGAGAATGAAGGATTTCATACTAATGGGAGACATCGTCGGAAGCTCGGAGAGGCCGGGTGCTCCACTGATGGCTGCTTTCCAGAAAATCATAGCTTCAGCAAATGAAACTTTCGCGCAAAAGATTCTCTCCCCACTTACGATCACCCTGGGCGATGAATTTCAGGGCGTGGTGGGCGATTTGCATAGCGTGGTTTGCATGGTATTTTATATAGACAGGGAGTTGATAGATTTGAAAGACCCGTTTCGCATCCGGTACAGCTTGAACTATGGCGTTATCGACACGCCAATTAATACCAAAAGCGCTCACCAAATGCTGGGAGAGGGGCTTACGCAAGCTCGAAAAGCACTTGAAGCCCTAAAGCAGGAAAAAAGGAACTACAAATTTAAAGTCGGAAAATACTACACGGATGAACTGCTGAACGGGCTTTTCGAACTCTACGACTCTTTTTACAGCGATTGGTCGGAGAAAGACAGGGAGTACCTGTCGAAGTTTTTTGAAAAGGACGACTATAAGTGGGTGAGTGAGCAGATTCTCCGCGACCCTTCTACGGTATGGAGAAAGCGGAATTCCCTAAAATTGCACGAGTTCAATACCGTGAAAAAACTAATTCAAACAGTAGCACTGCAATTTTAAAAGATGCAAAGTTTCTACCTGATTCTAATGCTTGTTGCGGGAGAAGTGTTTGCCACTTTCATGTTTTGGGTGGTTTCAAAAATTTTTCACGGGAGAGAAGGCGCCAAAATCAGCAAGCGCTCGGTTTTTAAAGGAATAATCGAGCGAATGTTTATTTTCTTTTCTCTGGTTTATAATTTGCCCCACGCACTTACGGTACTGGGTGCCCTTAAAATAGCGACCAGAATAAAGGATGAGAATAAAATTTCTAATGACTATTTCCTGGTGGGCAATCTGCTATCAATAACCCTGGCAATCGCTTACTTCATTATTTGGCAAGACGTACTTAAGTAATATGGAAGAAAACAGTTTGGATCGCTTCGAAGACGAGGATCAGATACACGAGGTGACACCAATTTCAGGTATGTATGAAAATTGGTTTCTCGAATACGCATCTTACGTAATTCTGGAACGGGCGGTTCCTGCCATTGAAGACGGCCTGAAGCCGGTTCAGCGCCGCATTCTGCATGCCATGAAAGAAATGGACGATGGCCGCTTCAACAAAGTGGCAAACATCATAGGCAGCACCATGCAGTATCACCCACATGGCGATGCGTCTATTGGTGACGCTATCGTAAACCTCGGGCAAAAAGACCTGCTGATCGAAACGCAGGGAAACTGGGGAGATATACGCACCGGCGACAGTGCGGCAGCCCCCCGATATATAGAAGCAAGGCTTTCGAAGTTTGCTCACGAGGTGGTTTTCAATCCGCAAACCACCCGGTGGCAGCTCTCGTACGACGGCCGTAAGCGGGAACCGGTCACGCTACCGGTGAAATTTCCCCTGCTCCTGGCACAAGGTGTAGAAGGTATCGCCGTGGGGCTTTCCACCAAAATTCTCCCGCACAACTTCCGGGAGCTTATAGAAGCCTCAATTGCAGTTTTAAAAGGAAAAAAAACCAATATTTTACCCGACTTCCCCACGGGGGGGCTTGCCGATTTTTCAGACTACAACGAAGGAAAGCGGGGCGGACGAATCCGTATAAGGGCCAAAATAGAGGAGATCGATAAGAAGACCCTGGTGATAAAAGATATACCCTTTGGCACCACCACCACAGCTTTGATGGAGTCGATTGTGAAAGCCAATGAAAAAGGGAAAATCAAGATCAAAAAGGTAATTGACAATACGGCCAAAGATGTTGAAATTGAGGTGCATCTGGCGCCCGGTGTGTCGCCCGACATCACCATAGATGCCCTTTATGCCTTTACCGATTGCGAGGTTTCCATTTCGCCCAATGCCTGTGTAATTGTTGACGACAAGCCGCTGTTCCTTACTGTAAATGAAATTCTGAAATACTGTACCGACCAAACGGTGCAGCTTCTGAAAAAGGAGCTCGAAATTCGCCGCGGAGAACTGATGGAAAAGATGTTGTTCTCTTCGCTGGAAAAGATTTTCATCGAAAACAGGATTTACCGCGACATTGAAGAATGCGAAACGTGGGAGGCTGTTCTTTCCACAATTGACAAGGGACTGGAACCCTTCAAATCTCAGTTTTACCGTGAGATTGTTCAGGACGACATCCTGAAGCTCACCGAAATCAAGATTAAGCGGATTTCGAAGTTCGACTCCTTTAAGGCCGACGAGCTAATGAAACGACTCGGTGAGGAACTGGCGGAAGTGAACCACCACCTGGCAAACCTGGTGGAGTACGCCATTAGCTATTATCAAAATCTGCTCGACAAGTTTGGAAAGGGCAGGGAGCGCCTCACGCAGATCACCCAATTCGATACTATTGCCGCTACAGTAGTGGCTGCCAACAATCAAAAGCTCTATGTGAACAGGGCCGACGGCTTCGTTGGCTACGGGCTCAAAAAAGATGAGTACATCTGCGAATGTTCCGATCTCGACGATATCATTGCTTTTCGGAGAGATGGAAAATTTACCGTGGTTCGCATCCAGGACAAGACGTTTGTGGGTAAAGACATTATCCACGCCGGCGTCTTTAAAAAGAACGACGAACGCATGGTGTACAACGCGGTTTACCTTGATGGAAAAACCGGGCGGTCGATGGTGAAGCGCTTCCAGGTGCTTGGTATTACCCGCGACAAGGAGTACGACGTAACAAAGGGCGACAAAGGCTCACGGGTCCTTTACTTTACAGCAAATCCAAATGGTGAAGCCGAAGTGGTAACGCTGTTTCTCACGTCAGGGTCCAAAGCAAAGAAAAAGGTTTTTGATTTTGATTTCTCTACCATTGAAATTAAGGGACGAAGCGCTCAGGGCAATATACTTACCAAGTACCCGGTGCGGAAAATCCAGCTGAAGGAAGCAGGTAAATCGACGCTGGGCGGGCTGGATATTTGGTACGACGACTCCATTGGCAGGCTAAATACTGACAACCGCGGGAAACACCTGGGCAATTTTATGCCGGAGGATAAAGTGATTGTGTTCTATGCAGACGGCAGCTACGAGCTTACCTCGTTTGAACTTACCAATCGCTACGAGTACAATCAGATTCTGGAAATTGAAAAGTTTGAACCTGAAGCTGTCATCAGCGCGGTGTATATAGATGGCAAAACCCGGAATTACTACGCCAAACGCTTTGCGATTGAAACCAGCACTATAGGCAAAAAGTTTACTTTTATTTCAGAGGAAAAAGGCTCCAAGCTTGTTTTGGTGAGCACGGACCCTGCACCGGCTTTTGAAATTACATACAGGAAAAAGGGCGCCAAAGAAAATGAAACCGACCTGATCGCCTTTGAGGATCTGATTGATGTAAAGGGTTGGAAAGCCGTGGGCAACAGGCTCAATTATCCCGACATTAAAAAACTGGAGTTGAAAGAGGCTGCCGAAAATGATGAGACCGATGAAGCTGCTGATACCCGGGAAGAAGAAGAAAAAGATGACTCACCAACTGCCGCTGCCGAGGGAAAAGACAATATTTCGGAAACCATTCAAAAGCTGAAGGAAGAATTTACCAAAGATGAAAATGGTAACCTCGACGTTGGCAGCACCATTGAGTTTAAGGTGACCAAACCCAAAAAGGAGGAGGACGACGATCAGCTCGATCTTTTCCAGTAATAACGCGACATGGAAAAAGCACTCAGGGATAATCTGGTGGACTACCTGGGCCGGTTTATAACTGAGTCGAAAAAGGAAAAAGTGCAGCAGGTTTTAGCCCAAAGAACCCGCTACCTAACTGTAGTAATGGAGGATTTCGAAAATGCTCACAACGGTAGCGCCGTACTGAGGACCTGCGAAGCCATGGGCATTCAGGATGTGCATTTTATCGAAAGCCATTTTAGAAACCGGATAAGTCCGTATGTTGCCAGGGGCGGCGCAAAATGGCTATCTATATTCAGGTACAACCATGCCGGCCAAAACAACACCGAAACTTGTCTTCAGTCTCTGAAAAGCAGCGGCTACGAAATTTGGGTTACAGCACCTTCAGCCGAGGCCGAACCTCTTACCCTGCTACAAATGAAGCGAAAAACGGCCGTTGTGTTTGGAACAGAGTTTAACGGAATATCGAAGGAAGCCCGAGCCCTCGCCGACAGGCAAGTTTGCCTTCCCATGTATGGTTTTACGGAAAGTTTTAACGTTTCAGTAAGTGTAGCGCTGTGTTTGCAGGTTTTACTGGAAAAGCTGAGGCGTTCTGGTGCTGGTTGGCAGCTGGGAGAGGAAGAAAAGGAGACCCTGACTTTGGAGTGGTATCAAAAAATGGTGAGACGATCCGACCTCCACGTTCAGCAATTTCTTTCTAACTACAACCAAAAAAATTCGTAAAGACTGTTCATGAGGTTCGTGCTCAAATTAATCTTCTGGCTAGTTTCCCTGGTGTTCTCGTTCCTTCTGGTAACCAACATCTGGATAATGTGGGAAACGGCCGGTAAAATCTACAAGGAAGCAGAGGAAGTGCCCGATACAGATGTCGGCCTGGTGTTGGGAACCTCCAAACGAAGCGCCGGCGGTGGCGACAATGCTTTTTTTACCACCCGGATGGAGGCAGCAGCCAATCTGTATCATTCAGGAAAGGTAAAGCACCTTATACTGAGCGGCGACAACGAAACCAGGTATTACAACGAGCCCGTAGATATGCGCAACGCCCTGCTCGAGCTGGGTATTCCAAAAGAGGATATGACGCTCGATTTTGCGGGATTTCGTACGCTCGACTCCATTGTGCGCTGCAAGGAAATATTTGGGCAAAAAAAAATTGTAATTGTTACGCAGCAATTTCATGCATACCGTGCGCTATTTATCAGTAACTTTTATGAAATTGAAGCCGTGACGTTTGCCGCCAATGATGCCGGACGTCCGGGAATGGCCTCGGTGGTTAGCCGCGAATGGTTGGCAAGGCCAAAAGCGATTCTTGATTTATATCTTCTTAAGCAGCCCCCCAAATTTTTAGGTGAGAAGGAAGCTATTGAGATCAAAAAATAGTTGATTTTTTTTAAACGTTTTACTGTGATAAGCGTCTATACGTTGTTATCTCTCCAACTGAATGTATGATAAGAGTTTTTACTCTTTTTATTGGATTTACTCTTTGCTTCTGCGGTGCTGCAATTGGTCAGGTGCACACTGTCGTTTGGGGCAAAGTCACCGAATCATCAACCGGCAGCCCAATCCCGTTTGCCAATGTTTATCTTAAAGGTACAAGCAGCGGTGTCACTACCGACTTCGAGGGGTATTTCCGGATTGTGACCGACCAACCAGCAGACTCCATAGCAGTTTCCTACATAGGATTTGTGGCAAAATCGAAGGCCATAAAAAATGGAATTGAGCAAAATATAAATTTTCAGCTCGACGAGGATCTTGTTAGCCTACCCGAGCTTGTTTTTGAGGCAGGGGAGAACCCGGCGTTCCGTGTGCTTCGAAACGTGGTAGACAACAAAAAGCTAAACGATAAGCGAAGCCTTACAGCCTATGAATACGAGGCTTATACCAAAATTGAGATGGACCTTGACAACATCTCCGAAAAATTCAGGAAGAAAAAGGTAGTTCAGAAGGTAACGTCGGTTCTCGATAGCATTGAGCAAATTGCCGGAGAGGATGGCAAACCCATACTGCCCGTTTTTATTTCTGAGGCAATAAGCAAGTTCTATTACCGCGAATCACCACGCATGCAACATGAAATGGTGCTCAATACCAAGGTTTCAGGCGTGGGTGTCACAGATGGCACGCTTACTTCGCAAATGATTGGGGCGTCGTTTCAGCAGTACAATTTCTACCAGAATTGGCTCAACATTGTGGGCAAGGAGTTTGTTTCGCCTATAACCGACGGATGGAGGCTGAACTACGAATACGACCTCACAGACAGCCTGTATCTTGCCGGGACCTTCTGCTACCGGCTCGACTTTTTCCCGAAAAGGGCGCAAGACCTGGCTTTTACAGGCTCTATGTGGATTGAGAAAGGCAGCTGGGCGCTGAAGCAAATAGACGTTACCGTAGGCAGGGAAGCAAACATTAATTTTATAGAAAAAATTAAAATTCAACAGGAGTTGGTGCCTACTGATGCCGGACCATGGCTCCCTTCAAAAACCCGGGTGGTGCTCGATGTAGGGGAGCTAACTAAAGAAACCGCTGGCTTTCTGGCCAAGTTCTATGTTTCCAACAGGGACATTGTGGTAAACCGGCCGATGGATGAAAAATTCTATGAAAATCCTATCCAGATGGCCGAAAACGTGAATGAAGAGGCTAAAAACGAACAGTTCTGGACCGACATAAGACACGATACGTTAAGCCCAACCGAGGTGCATGTATACGAGATGATCGATACGCTCACCCGGATTCCCGTCATTAAAGCCTACACCGACATTATACAGACTGCCTACACCGGCTACTACAAGGTGGGTAAAATCGACATTGGCTCGTACAGTTACTTTTTTGGCAACAACAACATCGAAGGCATCAGGCTGGGGTTTGGCGGCCGAACGAACATCGACTTCAGTAAGAAGTGGGAGCTAAGTGCAAACGCTGCCTATGGCTTTGGCGATGAAGAGTGGAAGTACCGTTTTCATGTGCGGCGCATCCTCAACCGCCACCCGTGGATGGAAATAAAATACATGCACCAACGCGAAATTGACCAGATTTGGCTGCTGAACGACGATGTGGATAATGCAAACGTGTTTTACACTTTCTCCCGCTTCGGCACATTAATCGACCCTTTTCTGCGGCAAAAAAACCAGCTAAGCTTTTTTACAGTGCTGGGCAGGGGGCTATCCCAAAAGGTTTCGTACCGCCACGAGTCGTTCGAACCCCTTTTCGATTTTCATTATTACAAAAACCCGTACTCGGAAAATCCCTCGCTCCACCGAAACCTGAACGTAAGCGAAGTAATTCTTGACACCCGGTTTGCGCGAGACGAAATATTTGTGATCAACGACAACCAGCGGCTAAGCATGGGCACCGTCCGTTGGCCTGCGTTCAATTTCAGGTACACGCTGGGAACGGATGCACTGGGTGGTGACTTCTACTATCATAAATTGGGACTTTCGGTAGAAAAACGTCAGAAGATGGGAATATTTGGAGTAGCAAGCCTTAGCCTCGCCGGGAGCTATATATTTAACGAGCTGCCTTACCCGCTTTTGAAGGCACATATAGGAAATGAGACCCCGTTCTACTTCGGTTTTGCCTACAACCTGATGGACTATTTCGAGTTTGTAACCGACAAGCACCTTGCCTTCAGGTGGGATCACAGCTTTGAAGGGTTCTTAATGAACAGCATTCCGCTAATGAAACGATTGAAACTGCGGCTGGTGGGTACTGTAAACGTGCTATACGGTACCGTAAGCGATAAAAACTACGCAATCATCCCCGCCGACTACGACGAAAACGGCAACCTTGTTCAGCCATTTTACGCACTAGGCAGTTGGCCGTATGTAGAAGCCGGCTACGGTGTGGAGAACATTTTTCGGTTTTTCAGGGTTGACTTCATACATCGTATCACTTACACAAACCGTCCCGGTGTAAATAATTTTGGGATTAAATTCAGCTATAAGTTTTCTTTGTAAAAATGAAGCTTACAAATTACCTGTGCACGCCAGCTTTACTGCTGCTTATACAATCGTTTTTTCTGGGAGGCTGCGGAAATAATCCCACATTAACACCGATTCTGGAGGCACCACGGGCAGACAAATCGTACTATCAAAAGCTTCTTACCCAGGTCGAAAGTCAGATCAGGCAGTCGCCGGAAAACGTGGAGCTTCGCATAAAGATGGCCGACTACCACCAAAGCATGGCCTGGCCGCAGGATTCGGAGGATAACATGCTTACGCTGATTAAGCTGGCACCCAAAGAGCCCCAGGTGATGATGCTTGCTGCGGACTATTACATTAATAAGGGCGATTTTGAGCAAAGCTGGATATACGCCCAACAAGCCAACAGATTGGGGTCGGTACACCCAAGCCTGTCGCTTATTCAAGCCAAATACCTGCTTTCGAGAAGAAACTTTAAAGATGCTTCACGCCTGATCGAATACTATTTCACACAAGGTGGTTCGTTGCCAGAGGCATTTGCAGTGGGTGCGGAGCTGGCTAACCAAGCCGGCGATACGGCTCGTGCCAGGCAGATACTGGAGAGTGGCGTACAACTGAACCCCGGAAACTTCAAACTTCATTCAACACTTTCGGAGGTTTACGTGGCAGCTGGCCAGCCCGAGAAGCTAGCGGACCTTATTAAAAACTACCAGGGAAAGACCAACGACAGAGCGGCATTCCGAAACGAGCTGCTGGGTGCGTATGTCTCAAGCCGCGACTTTGCCGCAGCTTCCCGCCTAGCAAAAAACTGGCCGGTTAGCAGCGAATCAGGCGAATTGAAGTACGGAAACATATTCCTCGAGTCAATAATGGCAGATTCGGCAAATTACTATGCCGATCAAATTCTGGCGACCGATTCTACAAACACCGGCGCAATGCTGCTGAAGGCCCGCTACTTATCGAAAAGGGGCAGACTCAACGAGTCGTACAAGTACTACTCGCTAATTCTCGATCAGCATCCTGGAGATCAAATAGCAATGCAGGAAATCGGCATAGTAAGAGGAAAAATTGCATATTTGCGAAAAATACGGGAAGAGAAGGCAGCAATACCTGTTTTCGATTTTGCCCCGAAAAAATCAAACAATTAGTAACGGCTAATGAGTAACGACAAAATTAAGCTTACCCTCCCGGATGGAAGTGTCAGAGAATACGATAAGGGGGTAACCGGGCTTGATGTGGCCCTGAGCATCAGTGAAGGTTTGGCTCGCAACGTGTTGGCAGCTAAGCACAATGGCAAAGTGATAGATGCATTCGGCAAGCTTACGGAAGACGGCACATTTCAGTTACTCACGTGGAACGACAAGGAAGGAAAAGCCACTTACTGGCATTCGTCGGCGCACCTGATGGCAGAGGCATTGGAAGCGTTGTATCCTGGCGTTAAATTCGGTATAGGCCCGGCTATTGACAACGGTTTCTACTACGACGTTGATTTCGGTGATATTGCCTTCAATGCCGAAGAGCTGACAAAAATAGAGGACAAAATGCTGGAGCTGGCGCGTCAGAAAAACGCCTACAGCAGAGAAGATGTAAGTAAGAAAGATGCCATTGCTTATTTTGAAAGGAAAGGCGACCCTTATAAGCTGGAGTTGATTTCCGAGCTCGAAGACGGCACCATTTCATTTTACAGGCAGGGCAATTTTACCGACTTGTGCCGCGGACCTCACATTCCGAACACCGGCTTTGTGAAAGCAGCCAAAATACTAAACATAGCCGGTGCATATTGGCGCGGAAACGAAAAAAACAAGCAGCTTACGAGGCTATACGGTATTACTTTTCCGAAGCAGCAGGAGTTGAAAGACTATCTGACACTGCTTGAAGAAGCTAAAAAGCGCGACCACCGGAAAATAGGAAAGGAGCTTGAACTTTTTACTTTTTCAGAAAAAGTAGGAAAAGGATTACCGCTGTGGCTCCCCAAGGGGGCTATTTTGCGGGAAAGGCTGGAGAACTTTATGCGCAAGGCACAGGTGAAAGCCGGCTACGATCAGGTGGTTTCCCCCCACATTGGCGGCAAAGAGCTGTATGTAACATCGGGCCACTACGCCAAGTACGGCAAGGATTCGTTTCAGCCTATTCACACGCCTGATGAGGACGAGGAGTTTCTGCTGAAGCCAATGAACTGCCCTCACCACTGCGAGATGTACAAGTCGAAGCCGCGGTCTTACAAAGACCTGCCGGTGCGATATGCCGAGTTTGGCACTGTGTACCGCTACGAACAAAGCGGCGAGTTGCACGGCCTTACACGGGTACGCGGCTTTACCCAGGACGATGCCCATATTTTCTGCCGGCCGGAGCAGGTGAAAGAGGAATTTGCAAAGGTAATAGATCTTGTGCTTTATGTGTTCAAATCACTTGGTTTCGAGCACTATACCGCACAGGTGTCGTTGCGGGATCCTAATACGCCGGAGAAGTACATCGGCAAGGACGAAGACTGGGAGCGCGCAGAAAGAGAAATCAAAGAGGTGGCTGCGGAGAAAGGGCTCACAACTACCGTGGAGCTTGGTGAGGCAGCATTTTACGGGCCCAAGCTCGACTTTATGGTAAAGGACGCATTAGGAAGGAACTGGCAGCTTGGAACCATACAGGTAGACTATAACCTGCCGCAGCGTTTTGAGTTGGAGTATATTGGCTCCGACAACCAGAAACACCGGCCCGTAATGATCCACCGGGCCCCGTTTGGGTCTATGGAGCGGTTTGTGGCTATCCTGATTGAAAGCACTGCCGGCGAATTTCCGCTTTGGCTTGCCCCGGAGCAAATTGCAATACTGCCCATTTCAGAAAAATTTCACGCTTATGCCAAGGAGGTGCAGCTGGGCCTCCAGGAGGCGGATATCAGGGGGCAGGTGGACGAGAGAGACGAGAAAATTGGCCGTAAGATCAGAGACGCCGAGGTGAAGAAGATTCCTTTTATGCTGATAGTGGGAGAGAAGGAAACCGAAAGTGGCACTATCGCACTTAGGGAGCACGGCAAGGGAGATATTGGTTCCTTCTCAAAACAGGAATTTGAGGTATACTTCAGAAAGCGGATTCAGGCCAGTTTGGAAGGCGAAAAACATTGAGAATAAAAGCAATAGATGGCTTTTTTATTAGTTTAAAAATTGTCGATATTTGCAACTTTATTTTTGAACCTAAAAACGGAGGTACAAGATTAATAGACCTAGACCAAGAGGCTTCAGAGGTAAACCCGAAGAACCTTACAAGATTAATGAACTGATTGAAGCCCGGGAAGTAAGGGTGGTAAGTGAAGAAGGGAACCTGGGAGTGCTTCCAACGAGGGAAGCTATTAAAATAGCCAGAGATCAGGGCTTGGACCTGGTGGAGATTTCTCCTACCGCAGTTCCGCCCGTTTGCCGTATTGTCGACTATTCGAAGTTTAAATACGAACAGAAGAAGAAGCAAAAGGAGATAAAGGCAAAGGCCCAAAAAACGGTCATTAAGGAAATTCGTTTTGGTCCGAATACCGACGAGCACGACTTCAACTTTAAACTGAAGCATGCTATCAACTTCCTCAAGGAAGGTTCAAAAGTAAAAGCTTACGTTCATTTCGTAGGCCGCACAATTGTATTTAAAGAGAGGGGCGAAATTCTTTTGCTTAAGTTTGCACAGGAATTGGAGGAATATGGCAAGGTGGAGCAGCTTCCGAAGTTGGAAGGAAAGCGTATGACGCTGTTTGTAGCCCCTAAAGTTGCTAAAAAATAATTTTTGTTAAACCATAAATAAAATGCCGAAAGTTAAAACCAAATCGGGAGCGAAAAAACGCTTTAAACTGACGGGGACCGGTAAGATTAAGCGCAAGCAGGCTTTCAAAAGCCACATTCTTACCAAAAAGGAAACCAAGCAAAAGCGTGCACTCACCAACATGTCTTTAGTACATAAGTCGGATGAGAAGAGAGTTAAAGACATGCTCAACATCTAAAGAAGACTTAGGTTAATGTTTCACCAGGTTTTTGGTATTAAAAGTGTCAAAACTTGACCACCAACAGCCAAAAAATGTAAAAAAATGCCAAGATCAGTAAATCACGTAGCATCAAGAGCGAGGAGAAAGAAAATCCTCAAAGCCGCCAAAGGATACTTTGGCCGCAGAAAAAATGTGTGGACGGTTGCTAAAAACGCCGTCGAAAAAGCATGGCTTTACGCCTACGAAGGCCGTAAGCAAAAGAAAAGAAATTTCCGGGGTCTTTGGATCCAGCGTATTAATGCTGGCGCAAGAGAGCATGGAATGTCATACTCTGCTTTAATCGGCAGCCTGAAGAAGTCGAATATCGATTTAAACAGAAAGGTGCTTGCCGACCTTGCGATGAACCACCCCGAAGCTTTCAAGGCAGTGGTACAAAAATTAAAATAGGATACTTCTCAAAGTATAGATTAAAACCCCGCTTGCCGGGGTTTTTTTATGGCCTACGGTCTCACTTGCTGTGGCAAAAGCTGCTTCTCCAGCACCCTGTAGCACAGGTAAATGCCGGCAGCACCTGCGGCAAACATAAGCGACAGCAGCGGAAAGTTGCTTTTCAGCACTTCGTCTACATGGCCGGCCTCACCCGCATTTACCGCCACCAGGTAACTCACTACGTTGTTTAAAAAATGCAGGACGATTCCGGGAGTTACAGACCGGGTGCGCTCATAGAGATACCCCATTATAAACCCCGAAACAAAGCCCGCAATAAATTGGGGAATGTTGAAATGAATAAAGCCAAAGAAGAAGGCAGACCAGGCAATTGCTTTATACGGGTTGTAGCGCCTCAGCAGCCCTTCGAGTAAAACACCCCTGAACAGAAATTCCTCCAGGATTGGAGCGGCAACAGCCATGGTTAAAAATACCGGGACGCTGAAATCCTTCATCATTTCTTCCAAAAAAGTGGTGTTGAATTGCCACTCTTCAGGAATGTGGATCATAACAGGCGTGATTAGCAGTACAAAGCAGATGTAAAGAGCAACAATAGAAGGTAGCAGCCAAACGGACATACTTTCAACCTTCGGTGTATAGCCGGGAAGGTTTTTCTTCACGATCAGGTAGGTGATGCCCATAGGCAAAATGTATATAGGCAGCAGCATCAGGTAGCCATGTGCGGTAATGTCGTGACCCGGCATTGTGGGCGTAAGCAGAAGAACAACGCCTACTGAGACACCGATAAATATTAACACGGTAATGAAGCCGTCTTTTATTGTAAGGTATTCAAGTCCTTCATGGTTGTGCCTCACCTTTCTTGCGCATTTAGATAGTAATTAATCGATTCAAGCAACTCTTCCCGCCGTGTTTTACCCACATTGTTCAGCATTATGATCACCCTGCCCGTCGAGAGGTCCCTTTCTATGTAAGTTCTGAAGCTTGTTAACGTGCCGGTGTGGAACGCCCTGCTTGCACGCTGCCTGTCGAGCACCCATCCAAACCCGTAGTACGAAAGTTCGCCGCTGTTCAACTTCATTGGCTTCAGCGCTTCAGCAAAAGTAGCTGCTGTCACCAACTGATTCTTCTGAAGTGCCAGGTGCCACTTATACAGATCCCTCACATTGGAGTAGATGCCACCCCCGCCTGTGGTGTAGTAGGGGTAGTCGTCTTCATTTCCTTCAGCGTCAAAGCCTTTGCATCGATTTTTTCTCTCTGGCTTCGACTCATCGTAGGCTACGGTAAAGCTCATATCAAGCGGCTCAAACACATTTTCACGCATAAATGCGCTGAACCCCATGCCGGAGACCTGCTGCACAATGGAGGAGAGCAGCACATAAGCGGTATTTGAGTATTCGTATTTTTCGCCGGGTGTAAAATTCAATACACTAATTCCCTCAGCTACATCCACCACGTCTGCGTTGGTAAAACCCGGCTTGGCGAGCCCCAGATCGTAATAATCGGGAATGCCCGAAGTATGTGTCAGCAAATGCCGGAGGGTGACGGAATCGGCCCAGGAGGGAAACTGCGGGAAATACTTGCTTAGGCGGTCGTCAAAATGAAGCTGCTTTCTTTCGTAAAGCAGCATGATGGCCATGGCCGTAAATTGCTTGGAAACAGATGCAAGGTAAAATGTTGAGTTTACTTGCAGCGGAATGGCCTCAGCAAAATCGGCCATGCCGTAGGCCTCCTCCAGCAGAATGCCCGTGCTATCTGCTATAAGTATGGTTCCGTTGTAAAATCCGTCGTGATGGTACTGCGCAACTATTGCATCAAGGCTGGTGTATTCCTGCTTGAGTGTTTTGCATGAAATACCCACAAACAGCAGCAGGAAAACTGGAGAAAAAATCTTCATACAGTAAGGGTTCGCCGGCTTAAGATAATCTAATTGATTTATCTGTGAAACTTTTATTAGTTTTCGGTCCAAGTAAGGAAAATGAACAGGCGTAAGTTTATAAAGGGAGGTACAATAGCGGCTGGGGCAGGGATGCTGGCCCCGATTAGTGCGGCAGGGGCGACAAAAGCTGTACCTTCTGTTCAAGATTGGCCCAAGGAAGTTTACAAGCCAAAAAAACTTAGCAAAGGCGATACGATCGGGCTCATTACTCCTTCCAGCGCCATATCGAGGCAGTCTTTCGACAACACCTTGAAAAATATGTCGGAGCTCGGCTTCAGGGTGAAGTACTCCACGAATATGCGGGTGAGAAAGGGGTTTTTGGCGGGCACCGATGCACAAAGAGCAGAAGACTTGCATGCGATGTTTGCGGATGACGACGTGCAGGGGATTTTTTGCGCGAGGGGCGGCTACGGCTCAGGAAGACTGCTGCCATATCTCGACTACCAGCTGATACGGGATAATCCGAAGGTATTTATAGGATATAGCGACATCACCGCCCTGCATTTCGGGATATTTAAGAATACCGGCCTTGTAACCTTCCACGGCCCTGTTGGTGCGTCGGAATTTACCGAGTTTACCACCAAATGTTTTGAAAAGACGGTTTTGAAGGGCAAGTCTAGAGTAGAGATTGAACAGGCCAAAGACGACCAGGAAAAAGAAGACGACCAGTACCGGTTGAGAGTGATTTCGGAGGGAACTGCTCAGGGTAAACTGGTTGGTGGCAACCTCAGCCTTGTAAGCTCGCTTACGGGCACGCCGTTCGACCTTGATTTCACGGATAAGCTGGTATTTCTGGAGGAAGTAGGGGAGTCGCCCTACCGCATCGACCGGATGATTACCCAGCTGTTGCTTGCCGGAAAACTTCAAAATGCAGCCGGGATTGCGCTCGGCGTGTTTAACGATTGTGATTATAAACCTACTGACCCTGATTTTGGAGACACAACCTCATTGTGGGAAGTGATTTCTGATCGTCTGGGGTCGTTAGGAATTCCTGTATTATACGGCCTCTCGTTTGGCCACGTAGCTAACAATGCCACCATTCCCATGGGCATTGATGCGGAACTTGATACCAGTACAGCCACCCTTAAACTTTTGGAAGAAGCAGTCAACTAACCCTATGCAAATTCGTTTTCACCCTGTAAAGTTGCCCCTTCGGCATACTTTCACCATAGCGCACGGATCTACTTCCGTGCAGGAATCTTTTATAATAGAGCTATCAGAGGATGGTAAAAGTGGGTTTGGTGAGGCAACGGCCAATCCGTACTACAATGTTACGGTGCCACTGATGATGGAGCAGGTAGAAAAAGTGCGAAAACTGGTTGAAACTACCAGGTGGAACAGCCCCGAGCACTTTAATAGCACGCTGAAAGCTACCGGGCATTTAAAAGCCTTCACGCTGTGTGCACTGGATATTGCTTTCAACGACCTCTATGGCAAGCTAAAGGGCATGCCGCTGTACAAGCTGTGGAGCCTTGACCCCTCAAAAGGGCCAATTTCGAACTATACCATCGGCATTGATACGGTAGAAAAGATGGTGGAAAAAATGAAAGAAGTGCCCTGGCCCCTGTACAAAATTAAGCTGGGCACACGTGAAGATATCAGGATTGTAGAGGAGCTTAGAAAACATACGCAGGCCATTTTTCGGGTAGATGCCAACTGTGCCTGGGGCGTGGAAGAAACCATAAACAATAGCAGGCAGCTTAAGAAATTGAACGTGCAGTTTATTGAGCAGCCGCTAAAAGCCGATGATTTGGATGGAATGAGGGTGGTGTACGCCCAAAGCGAATTGCCGGTAATAGCTGACGAAAGCTGCCAGGTAGAAGAAGACGTGCAAAAGTGTCATCAGCATTTCCATGGGATAAATATCAAGCTAACCAAATGTGGTGGCCTTACGCCCGCCCGGAGGATGATTGACAAGGCACGTTCGCTTGGAATGAGTGTAATGGTAGGGTGCATGACTGAATCGTCGGTGGGTATTTCTGCAATAGCACACCTTGTTCCGTCGTTGGACTACGTTGATATGGATGGCGCGCTATTGTTGGCTGAGGACCCGGCTGAAGGAGTGAAAGTAACTCCCGAAGGCTTAATCTTCCCCTCCGAAAATGGCACAGGGGCACGTTTAAAACCACGAAAATGATTAAAGCAGAATACTTTCCCGGCAGGAGCTTGAAGTCGGACGATAAAGAAATGCTGTACTTCAGCGGCACCTCTTACCTGGGCTTGTCGAACCACCCCGAATACAAGGAGTTGATTAAGGAAGGTGTGGATTTGTATGGCGTGCATTTTTCCGGCTCCCGCAATGGAAATGTGAAATACGATTTGTTCGAAAAATCGGAGAAATATATTGCCGGATGGCTGGGAACAGAAGATGCGATCATCACCTCCTCTGGCTTTGCTGCCGGACAGCTTCTTATCAAGCTAATGGAAGAAATGGGATGGACAATGGAGTACGCTCCATCAGCCCACCCGGCTATGTGGCGGTCTGGTGAAGATGCTGCGGGTGGCGACTTTCAATCGTGGGTAATGATGACACGCCTTCAGCTCGAGGGTATGCTTCCGCGCAAAATGGTGCTCTTCTGCAACTCGTGCGATCCGCTCTTTTGCGATTCAGTCCACTTCGATTGGCTGGCCGATATTACGTCGTACCATGATGTGTTGCTGGTGGTAGACGACTCACATGGAATCGGCGTAATGGGCAAAAATGGTGAAGGTATCGCTGCAAAGCTCAGGAAGCTGCCAAGCCACATTCGCTGGATTGTAACCTCTTCGCTTGGAAAGGGCCTTTCGCTGGCAGCGGGTTTCATAGCCGGCCCTTCCGATGTTCTTGAAAAAATAAGACAATCGGCCTGGTATGCTGGCTCTTCTCCGGCGGCACCGGCGTTCCTCCATGCCTTACTTAGAGGCGAAGATTTAAGGCTACGGCAGCTGAAAAAGCTGAACAGGTTTCAAATGCTTTTTGGCACACATTCGCTGGTGAAAAAGCACCTCAATAACCAACCTGATCTCCCCGTCTATTTTTGCAGCAATCCACGCTTGTACAAATACCTGCTCAGCCGCAACATCATCATTTCACATTTTCCATATCCCAATCCGGACTCGGAGCCAATCAGCCGAATTGTGTTGCATGCCGCACTTGAGCAAGGTGACCTCGGCAAGTTGCTGGAGGAGATGAAAACTTTTTTTGATGAGTTTCATTGAAACTTTTGTAATTGAAAAAAGCCGGAAAAGAGCAGACTGATACTTTTACAGCGGAGTGATGAATAAATCATCCGGGCTATTTTATCTTTGCCTGCTCATTAGTGGCTTCAATGGCTGAGCTTTAACTATATCTTGCTCATTATAAGTGCTTTATAACTAATCACCTAAATTATTCAATCATTAATGGCTGATGTAACCTCTCTTTCTGAAGAAATTAGAAACACTGCAACACCGTTTTATTTCTACGACACCCAACTTCTTAAAGAAACGCTCAAACAGGTTGAATTACATGGGCTGAGAAAAGGCTACAAGGTTCATTATGCCATGAAGGCAAATGCAAACCCACGGTTGCTTCCTATCATTCAGCAATATGGATTGGGAGCAGATGCTGTAAGTGCCAATGAGGTGAAAGCCGCCATAGCAGCCGGTTTTCCCCGTGAAGAAATAGTGTTTGCGGGTGTTGGTAAAACAGACGAAGAGATAAGGACCGGGCTTGAAGAGAACATTTTTTGCTTCAATTGCGAATCGGCGCAAGAGGTAGAGGTTATCAATGCCATAGCGGGACAACTGGGCAAAAAAACGAAAATTGCGCTTCGGATCAACCCGAATGTTGACGCTAAGACGCACCATTATATTACCACCGGCAAGCAGGAAAATAAGTTCGGGTTGCCTCCCGGTGAGATTGATCTGGTGATCGACAAGCTACCGCAGTTGCCCAACGTACAGTTAGCCGGAATACATTTCCATATTGGCTCACAGGTTACCAGCCTCGACAGCTACTATCAGCTAAGCCAGAGAGCCAGAGAGTTTGCTGCGTATTTTCATGATAAGTCGATTCACCTTACCCACATCAATGTGGGAGGTGGCTTGGGAATTGACTATAACGACCCCAAAAGCAACCCAATTCCCGACTTTGGAAGCTACTTCGGCGTATTCGAAAAAAACCTTCCACTTGCACCTGGCCAGGAGCTTCACTTTGAGCTGGGCAGGGCCGTTGTGGGCCAGTGTGGTAGCCTGGTTAGCAAAATTCTTTACGTAAAACGTGGCGAAAGCATCAATTTTATCATCATCGATGCAGGCATGACTGAGCTTCTTCGCCCAGCCCTCTACCAGGCAAAACACTTCATTGAAAATATCAGCTCAAACGAAAGCAATAGGGAGGTGTATGATGTGGTAGGCCCTATCTGCGAGTCTTCCGATGCTTTTGCCAAAGCAATTGAGCTACCGGCAAGCCAGCGGGGCGATCTGATCGCTATCCGCTCGGCAGGGGCTTATGGAGAGGTGATGATGAGCCGTTATAACCTCCGTGATACCGCCCAAACGTATCTTGATGTTGATTTTTTCCAGGAAAAGTAAGGAAAGCGCCATGCCGCCGAATGGCCGGTAACTCTCATCATTCAAATAATCCATTCATATATCAGTAGGTGTATTCCTGCTGCATTAGCATTACATTTAACGGTTTAGCAACACCTTTTATGAATGCAAAGAAATGGTGCAGGCATGTATTTGGCAGCCTGCTATTTATGCTGGCGACAGCTATTTTTTTTCAATCCTGCAATCAGTCATCCGGCCCCAGGGTGCTGGTATTTTCTAAAACAAAGGGATGGAAACACACATCAATTCCATTTGGGATAGCTGCAATTCAAAAGCTCGGGAAGGAACACGGCTTTGCTGTAGACACTACCAAAGACGCCTCTGTTTTCACCGATGAAAAGCTAAAGAAATATAGCGCGGTTGTTTTTAATTGCACCACTGGTAATGTGCTGACTGCCACCCAGCAGGCTGCCTTTGAACGCTATATTCAGGCGGGTGGCGGCTATGTAGGTATACATTCGGCGGCGGATACTGAATATGATTGGCCGTGGTATGGCAAGCTGATGGGTGCTCACTTCTCAAGCCACCCCAGCCACCCCAACGTGAGAAAAGCTACTGTAGAGATATCGGATACCTCGCATGTTTCGACCCGGCACCTGCCCGCAAAATGGGAGCGGACCGATGAGTGGTACAACTACCGTTCATTTTACCCGGGGCTGAAGGTGCTCGCAAGCCTTGACGAGAACACGTACGAAGGCGGCACCAATGGCGCCAGTCATCCGATTGCGTGGTACCATGAATTCGACGGCGGAAGGGCATTTTATACCGGTGGCGGGCATACCGACGAAAGCTTTAGCGAGCCGCTTTTTCTGGAGCACCTTCTGGGCGGATTGAAGTACGCCATGGGAGACGGCACTCCGCTCGATTATTCCAAAGCCTACGCCAAAGAAGTGCCGGAAGAGAATCGTTTCGTAAAAACGGTTTTAGTAAACGATCTGGATGTGCCCATGGAAATGGCCATTGCGGACGACGGCCGGCTGTTTTATACTGAGCTTTTTAATGGCCGCCTTTGGGTTTATAATACCAACACCGGCGAAAATAAGCTGGTGCATGAGTTAGAGGTGATGAACAAAGGCGGTACGGGGCTAATCGGGGTTACGTTAGATCCAGACTTCTCCAGCAACCGGTGGATTTACCTGTACTTTACCCCGCCAATGGAGGGCGAGCCGTTTTATTTTCATTTGTCGAGGTTTGTTGTAAACGACAACAACATGCTCGACCTGGCTTCGGAGAAGGTATTGCTAAAGGTGCCTGTGCAGGCCAACAGCGGGGCACATCATGGTGGCTCACTCGCCTTTGATGCAGATGGAAACCTCATCATATCTACTGGCGACAGCACTACACCTTTTCCGTCCAACGGGTATGCGCCCATCGACGAGCGGCCGGAACCACAGTATTTCAGTATGGATGCCCAGCGTTCGGCGGCCAACACGAACGACCTGAAAGGCAAGATTCTACGCATACGGCCCCAGGCGGATGGTACCTATACTATTCCTGAAGGAAATTTGTTCGCTCCCGGCACGGAAAAAACACTTCCGGAAATATATGCCATGGGATGCCGGAATCCGTACCGGATTGCTGTTAATCCAAAAACCGGCACCGTCTATTGGGGCGAGATAGGACCCGACGCCGGTCAGGACAGCATTCAGGGTCCTCGCGGCTACGACGAATTTAATCAGGCGAAAGAAGCAGGTAATTTCGGCTGGCCCTATTTCGTTGGCAATAATTATGCGTACGCCGAATGGGATTTCGCAAGCAATTCTGCCGGGCCCCGGTACAATCCTGCTTCTCCGGTAAACAACTCACCGAACAATACCGGCCTCACTGAGCTGCCGCCTGCTACCCCCGCCATGATCTGGTATCCGTATGCGGCATCTGCTGAGTTTCCGGAGCTGGGGCAGGGTGGCCGTAGTGCTATGGCAGGGTCGTTCTACACCTACGATAAGACTGCCGTGGCCAGCAATGGTTTCCCTGAGTACTTTGACGGCGGGTTGTTCGTATTTGAGTGGATGCGCAACTGGGTGATGGTGCTTCGGTTTGATGAAAATGAAAATTATGTGCGCAGCGAACCATTTATGAGCAACAATGGCGACTTCAGACGGCCAATAGACATGGTTTTCAGCAGGGATGGGGTGATGTACATGCTCGAATACGGCTCTGTATACGGAGCTGATAATGAAGATGCTCGCCTTGTAAAAATTGAATACAACACAGGCAACCGGGCGCCAATTGCCAAAGCCAGCGTAGCAGATTCGGTGGCGCAGGCAGAAAGGCAGGCAAAGGCATTCATCACCTCCGAAAACAGGGATTATCCGGTTCTGCGTGAAGCAGCGGGCAAGGCACCTTTGAGGGTAAAATTCAGCAGCAGGGGTACTACCGACCCCGATGATACGGATGAAATTGAATTTCAATGGCTTTTTGACGGGAAAACCGTCGGTTCGGTGGAAAGAAATCCAACACATACTTTCGCTACCCCCGGTCTGTACAGAACCATTTTGCGGGTGAGGGATCAGGCCGGTGCAACCGGCACCGATACCCTGCTTGTGCAAGTGGGGAACGAGCGGCCCAAAGTGAGGATCGAAGTGGCAGGAAATAAATCTTTCTTTTGGGAAAACGAACCCTTCCTGAATTACACCGTGAGAGTGCATGATGAAGAAGATAAAACAATTGACGCCACAGATGTAAAGGTATATTTCGACTACATTCCATCGCCCAGCACTATCGCTTCCAATCAACCGGGCCATCAGGCCATTCAGGCGGTTGCGGGGTCTGTTGGCAGCAGCCTTATTGCTTCAAGTGACTGCAAAGCCTGCCATACGCTGAAGGACGTATCCGTGGGACCTTCGTATACGGCCATCGCTGAGCGCTACAAGGGCCAATCCGGTGCGGTTGACCTGCTCGCTAAAAAGATTGTCGACGGAGGTGGCGGCAATTGGGGAACCACTCATGTAATGGCGGCGCATCCGCAAATTCCGCTGGAAGATGCCCGCGAAATCGTGAAGTACATTCTTTCGCTGGGTGAGCAGAAGCAACGGCAGCAAAGCTTACCTCAAGAGGGGAGACTAGCCCTGAAGAGCCACAAGAAAGAAGAACCAAGAGGCATTTATACACTCACTGCCAGCTATACCGATAAAGGTGGGAACGGAACTGGTACTTTAACGGGAGCCGAAGTGGTGACGTTGCGAAATGCCAAAGTGAGATCGGTTTTTGCTGATGGATTGCAGGGATTCCCCCGATGGGGCAACAGCATCAGCCAGGGTGGGCATAAATCATATGTGCTGCTGAAGAACATCGACCTTACGGGCATCAGGGGATTTGCATTCGAGTATGCAGCAGCCGATAAAGACGGTTTTATCGAAGTAAGGCTCGACTCTTATGCAGGACCTGTGGTAAGCAAAACGGACTTTAAAGCCACGGGCTCGTGGGGCAGCAGGGCGGAGGTAAAAGGCGAACTCAGCGAGCCTTTAGCCGGGAAACACGACCTGTACTTCTTTATTATGAAGCCTGAGAAACCAAACGATAACCTGGCCACATTGCAGACTATCAGTTTTGAAATGTAATAAATTATTTCTCTAATAAATCCAAACATGAAAAAAAGAAACATATCCGCGCTGCTGCTAGCAGTAGCCGTTAACATGCTGGCGATTGGCCAGTTACACGCTCAAAAATCTCTCTTCAATGGCAAAAACCTAAAGGGGTGGGAGGTTTACGGCACCGAGAAATGGTATGTAGAAGACGGCTTGCTTGTGTGCGAAAGCGGACCCGATAAGGGCTATGGCTATCTGGCCACCAAAGACAACTATAAGGATTTCGACCTTACGCTCGAATTTTTGCAGGAAGCCAACGGCAACAGTGGCGTTTTCTTTCGCTCTACCATTGAGGGAACAAAAATTACCGGCTGGCAAGCTGAAGTAGCGCCTCCCGGTCACGACACGGGCGGTATCTATGAATCTTATGGCAGGGGATGGCTCATAAAACCCGATCCTGAAAAAGACAAGGCGCTCAAAATGGGAGAGTGGAATACTATGAGGATTAGAGTAGTGGGCGATGAAGTAACCACGTGGATCAATGGTACAGAAATGATCACGCTGAAAGATGATAAAATTGGCCAGGCAGATGGGTCAATCGCTTTGCAGATTCACGATGGGGGAGGCATTAAAGTGAAGTGGAGAAACATAAAGGTGGAGAAGCTTTAGGGCCCGGAAAACACTCCCATAGAGGATATGGTTCCTGTTAAAAAATATAATGAATTTATAAGGTGATCTCTTTGCGGGAAAGTATTCTATCCTCTACCTTCGTATCAAATCCTGGACAGGCGGATGGTCCTAAACCTAACGTTAAAACAATTCCGGGTGAATCTGTTTATCAAAACCAGGCCTCATCCGCCAGCTGGCGGACCTCGTTCTTCGGAACAGGATAACAGTGGAAGGTTGCGATTTTGTAGAAGCCCAAATCTTGTCTATTTGGAGGTTTAGTTACCTCCTTCCTGCCAGGTAAAAAGCTTTCGGGTTGCCCGAAAGCTTTTTTTATGAAAAATTGCGCTACAGGAAGAGACGTCAAGGGGAGGTTGAAGGGCAAAAAAAATCCCTCCGTGAAATACACACGAAGGGATTTTGTTACGGAATATTAAGCTCTTAATTGAATGCGTTTTTGAGGCCTTCCAGCTTTTGGTCAACCTGGGTATCTACATCAAAGGAGA
>CBFGTI010000030.1:0-42220 GCA_965651695.1 uncultured Imperialibacter sp.
CCCGACAGATAGAGCACCGGTCCTGCTTTCTCCCCATTCGGAAAAACATACCCGTACCCCCCTTCAAAAATGAATTTCTGCTGATCAGAAATCCGGCCCTGTGTGCCCACGTTTAATAGTGTAAAAAAGGTGTTGGGCGGTGCCTCGTCACCCTCACCAAATATATCACCCGGATAGCCTTTTGCAGCACCTAACCTGAAAGTGGAATAAAGATTCCAGGGTTTGTTCTGCGGTAGTGTTCCCCACGTAATGCCTGCATCGCCGTTCAGGCTTTTGCCATCCGAGTCGTCAGCTATGCCCAATCCCCCTTCTAGCCGCCAATTGGGTGCAAGCTGGTACCGGTTGGCAAACTTTATGGTGTAGGTAGCTTTGTCCGATCGTGTCACCCCTATCGCATCAACGCCCAAGTCGTATTTCCCCGTTATACCGTACTTGTAGCGCAGTAAGTAGCCCATTCCACCCGTGTGGGCGTCGTCAAACAAAACCACACCGCTGCCAATGCCGGCCGCCACTTCCGACTGTCCCTCTGGTGCGGTTTGCGGGCCCCCAAAAGTAACCATGGGAGCGGGCGGCGCAAACACCACGCAACCCTGAACAGCCACTGCGAGAGCTCCCACCAAAATCAAGATTAAAAACCGATTCATGACGTAAGCAAGAGTTGAATTTCAAAAAAATTAATGGGTGGTCTGTTCTAAAAGGAAAGCTGCCGGACCACAAATCCGAAGCCCCGCAATCCAATGATCAGCCTGCGGACGCTGCCACGGAACACATTATATGGAAAATTGCCTGGATGTTTCGTTTCAGCGTGACCCAGGATGAAAAGCCGCTGTGCCACTAATCCGAAACCCGAAATCGACAATCCGAAATTCCTAATATCCCCACTTCTTCATTATCTCCAGATCTTCCTTTGCACATTCCATTGGCGTTTTGCCCTGGTAGCTTTCCTGCTCAATAATGAAGTGGATCGTTCCGTTTTTCTTTCCTAAATCAATCACCTCTTTCACCGGCACTATGCCTTTGCCCAAAATGGTGCTTTCATATCTCTCATCACCACCCTCTGCTTTAATTTCGTCTTTCACGTGCATAGAAGCAAAGCGGCCGGGCGACTTCTTCATCACCTCAAGTGCGGTGGCACCACCATTGTAAAGATTGCCGATGTCCAACTGCTGCATTACAAGGCCGGCATCGGTATTTTTCAGAATGATGTCGTATAGCAATTCACCGTTCAGACTTTCATTAAATTCAAAGTCATGGTTGTGGTAGCCAAACAGCATCCCCGATTTTTTGCAGAGTTCCCCGCTTTTATTGAAGCGCTCCATCAGCAGCATTAGCTGATCGTATTCCTTCCGCTGGCCCTGCGTCATCGAGGGACTTATCACGTACATCTGCCCTACGGTGGCTGCATCTTCTATGGTGTACTTCCATACATCGGTAAAATCTTTCCTGCTGTCGTCCCAGTGTTCCCCGCGCAACACAGTGTGTCCACTAGGCATTTTCAAACCCAGATCGTCGAGTACCTTTTTAAATTCTTTGGCCGGCCACCCATAAAACTTGCGGTCGATGTAGTTGGCGTGTTCCACATGTTTATAGCCCATGTCTGCCAGCGCTTTTAGCGTAGCCATGGGGTCATTTTTCATATCGTCACGTAGGGAATAAAGTTGAATTCCTGTGAGTTGCTTTCCTTTGGCGGCAAAGAGCGATTCGGAGAGCAGGGAAGGTCCTGCTATAGCCAATGTGCCTGCCAAGGCACTTTTTTTGAGAAACTTTCTGCGGGAAGTACTCATAATGGGTTGGATTAAATTTGGGAATTAAGAAAGGGGAAAAAGCTTTACCAAACTGTTAGTGTTTAGTAAAGCTTGAGAGGTAAGTTAAGCGAACTGAAACTTCTTCATGTACTCCGCATCAGCTTTGGCGGCGTCCATTGGAGTGGTATTAGCATATTTTTCCTGCTCTACAATGTAATACTCCATGCCATTTTTATCTGCTGCTTTCAGCACCTGCGGAAAATTGATACTTCCAGTTCCCACGACGGTGGATGCATCACCTTCTCCCTGGGGAGCGTCTTTTTCTCTATCTTTCACATGGCAGAGCTTCCAACGGTTCGGGTATTTTTCGAAGTACGAAACCGGATCGGCACCCGGCGTCACCACCCAAAAAATATCCATTTGGAAATCAACGGTGTCAGGGTCGGTATTGTCCATCAGATAGTCTTGCGGCATTTGGCCTTCCAGTTCTTCGAATGTGTAGCCGTGGTTGTGATAGGCGTATTTGATGCCTGCTTTTTTGGCCATAGCACCCCATTGGTTGAATTTGTCAGCAACTTTTTTCCAGTCGTCCATGGTTTTCTGCGGCCCAATCCACGGAGTGATCAGGTATTTCATGCCGATTTCGGCAGCCTGAGCACATTTCTGCTCAAAGTTTTCATTGGTGTTGCAGTGGCTGGAAACAAAGCTCACTCCTATTTCATCCATAAATTTTTTGAAATCTGTATGGCTCATACCCCAAAACATGCCCTGCGGCCCTTCGTAGCCCTCAAATTGTTTGTAGCCATAAGATGCCAGCTGGCGCATGGTCCCCTGCGGGTCGTTGGGGATCACGTCCCTAACAGAATAAAGCTGGATTCCAAAATCAGGAATAGACGGCTGAGGTGCTGCACTGGCCACTGAAGTTGTATCAGCGGACGATTCTGATTTGCTTTTGTTGTCTCCGCAACCCCACTGAGGAAGAATTAACGCTCCTGCCGATACGGCGCCAGCTGCCTGGATAAATTTGCGACGGTTGTAGTTCATTTTAAATAGGTTGTTTAAGAAAGTTAAACTGGTATGAAGTCGCTCTTAAAAAAGCGGCTTTAAAAATACAATCTAGCAAATTATTGGTTGCGAAAGAAGGAGCTTTTACAGGCGGTGTAGTTTTGTTGTAAACCACCGGTGTTGCTTTCAGCCCTTTTGTGCAGCACCGGTTGCTAAGCGTTGCACACCGTCGAAAGCCGGTTGTATCAGTACAAATGAACAGGCGCTCTAGTATAAGCTACAGCCTCAGGTAGGTGATAAGGTCGGTGTTTTCTATCTTGGTTATGCCCAATTCTCTCAAAATGGTGATTACCTGGCCCCGGTGGTAGCTTCCGTGATTAACCACGTGAAAAAGAATGTCTTCTATAACGGTTTCATAGGCATTGTTGCGCATATTGCGGTAGTTGAGCTTTTGCGCCAGAAACTCTGGGCTCAGGGTGGAAACATACTGCTGCATGTCTTTGGCGGAGCTAACCAGCGCTTCCATAATTTCCTTTTTACCGCCCTCAAATGTAAGCCGTGGCCACTTATCCATCACCCCGCCCTTAATTCTCGTGGGCCATATTACCTGCGCTTCCCATATGTGAAGCAGCGTTTCCCGAAGTGTAGGATAGCTGCTTTTGACTGGTGCTGTGAAAAGCTCTTCAGGTACCTCGGCCAAAGTTTTAACAAGTTCTTCATTGGCCCACACGTTGTAGGCGAGGTGTCGGTGGATGTTATAAGACATAAATAATTAAATATGTTATTCTAAATCGAGGAGTTTTGAGCCATGAATTATCCTAAGGACTTCTATCTCCTGATCAGTTTTGAGGTAATATACAATCCGGTATTTCCCCTGCAGCAGCTCTCTTATTTGCGGATTTTCAAACTCCCTGACCTGTTTCCCAAGCAATGGATAATCTACCAGAAGATCAATTTTATCAAATATTTTATTTATAAAGGCACGTGCGATAGAGTTGGATGTTTCGCCTATTATTGACTCGATCTCTTCCAAGTCTAAATACGCTGACTCCGTGAGGTCTACTTTTGCGTTTCCCATTTGCTTCGCATCCGCTTTTTCGCTTCTTCCAAAGTCAGAACTTTCCCTTCAGCTATATCTTGCAATCCCTTTTCGACCTTTTCGACAAAAACAAGCTTTTCCACAAGCTCTTCAATATTAAACTCCTCGGGAAGACTTTCCAACGTTTCAATTACTTTGCTTTTTCTCATGTTTTAGCTTCAATGAACAACCCTCCGCAATTTAAAAATATTAATCGAAGGGAAAGTGTTCCACTCATTTTTCACTAATCCTCAAACAGTTCCAGCTGTTCCGGCAGTAGCCTGAACGACTTACGGTGGTAGGGCGTCACACCATGTTCCTTAATTGCTCTGCGGTGGTCTTCAGTCGGATACCCCTTGTTTTTGGCCCAAAAGTAGGGAGGAAATTCTTCCCCGAGCCGCGCCATCCATTCATCGCGGTACGTTTTAGCTAAAATGGATGCCGCCGCAATGCTGTAATACAACCCATCGCCCTGGATGATGCAGCTATGGGGCAGGCTCTTATACGGTTTAAACCGGTTGCCGTCAATCAACAAATGCCCCGGCTGTACTTTAAGCTGCTCCACGGCCCTGTGCATGGCCAGAAAAGAGGCGTTCAGAATATTGATTTTATCGATTTCGTCGTGAGTGCACCAGGCTACCGCCCAGGCGATGGCCGTCTGCATTATCACCTCCTTTAGCTCGATACGCTGCTTTTCTGTGAGTTGCTTCGAATCGGTAAGGATGGGGTGGCTGAAATTGGCAGGTAATATTACCGCAGCCGCCACTACCGGTCCCGCCAGGCAGCCACGGCCGGCCTCATCGCAGCCGGCTTCAATCACTCCCTCGGTATGATAGGCTCTGAGCATGTGCGAAATAAAACACATTTTTCAAGAAATCTATGACGAAGCTGTTTAAATTGGGTTGTTAATCCAACGAAAGACGGTATGCCTACACCTAAAGCTTCTTTACTATCCGCTTCCGATTCCCGGAGAAATTTTCTGAAAACCACCGGCCTTATAGCAGCAGGCATAACGATTGTGCCACGCTATGTGCTTGGAGGCAAGGGCTATGTGGCACCAAGCGATACGTTGTATGTGGGAGGAATTGGTGTAGGTGGCAAGGGTGAAGTAGATATGCAGGGTATTGCAGAAAGTAAAAACGCCAAAATCGTGGCCCTGTGCGATGTGGACGATAACAGTGCAAAAAAATCGAGGAGCAGGTTCCCGAAAGCCGCTTACTATAAAGATTACAGGCTCATGCTTGAGAAAGAAGCCGGCAATCTCGATGCTGTTTGTGTGTCAACGCCCGACCATATGCATGCACACCAGGCGCTGGCAGCCATGTCGATGGGCAAGCATGTGTATGTGCAAAAGCCACTGACTCACGACATTTATGAAGCCCGGCTGCTTACGGAGGCGGCAAATAAATACAAGGTAGTTACTCAAATGGGCAATCAGGGGGCGTCGGGCGATGATGTGCGCACCGTAAAGGAGTGGGTGGACGCCGGCTTGATTGGCGAAATAAGCAGGGTGCATTCGTGGACCAACAGGCCGGTGTGGCCCCAGGGGCTGCCTACACCCAAAGGGAAACACGAGGTGCCACAGCAGTTGGACTGGGATCTCTGGATTGGCTGTGCCGACTACGTGGATTACGACCCAGCGTACCACCCCTTTAACTGGCGAGGCTGGTGGCCCTATGGTACCGGCGCCCTGGGAGATATGGCCTGCCACATTTTAGATCCGTTTTTTAGGATACTTCCGGTGAAATACGCCTCCGAGGTAGAATGCAGTGCATCGACGGTTTGGTCCGATTTTTTTGTAGAAGCCGACTACCCCGACAGCTGTCCTCCTTCCTCAATTATTCACTTTACCTTCCCAAGAACCGACGGCAAAGGAGACATCCGGCTCACATGGATGGACGGCGGCCTTTTGCCCGAACGGCCGGTTGAATTGCTGCCGGATGAAACAATGGGCGATACAGACGGCGGCTTAATAATGGAAGGCACTAAAGGTAAAATAATGACGGGCATGTGGGGCCGCAATCCTACACTGCTGCCTAGCGCCCGTATGAAGACAGAGACCTTCCCGAAGCAAACGCTGCCACGGGTGCCGGAAGGTCACTACATAGAGTGGGTAAATGCCGCCATCGCGGGTTTTGGCAAGGGCGCAACCAGCTCCGCATTCGACTATAGCGGGCCATTTACCGAGGCCATCCTGCTGGGCAACGTGGCTTTGCGGGCATACCAAATGAAGAAGGGAAATAGCTATCCGGGCCGCAAAAAACTTGTGTGGGATGCGCAAAATATGAAGGTGACCAATTTTGCCGAGGCAAATCAGTACGTGCAACGAAAATACAGGAAGGGGTGGGAACTGAAAGGCTAAAATAAGTTGCAGGCTTCAACGGCCCGTCTTTTACCTTCTTGAAAAATTATTGATTTGTTGATCGACCAACGGTCCGTCGGTTCTTGAGGGTAACGGCCTTAGCGGCCCATGAAAATTAAAATTAGCCTTTAACCTGCTTTGCATTTCTCATGCAGCAGTGTCTATCTTCATGCCTCATAAAAAATTGTAGCGATGAGACCACTTTGGGGTATCGACCTCGGCGGAACCAAGATTGAGGGCGTAATTATTGCTTCAGATCAGCGGCCGGATGTAATTACAAGGTTAAGGATCCCGACAGAAGCCGAGCAGGGGTATCAGCATATTGTTGACCAAATAGGCAGACTGGTAAACATGATGAAAGAGGAGAGCGGACTGGAGCCAGCCGTTGTAGGTATCGGGACCCCCGGGGCGATGGATCCCTCAACTAATACACTTAAAAATTCAAATACTACCTGCCTCAACGGCCAACCGCTGCGGCAGGATATCGAGCGAAAACTGGGCGTACCTGTAAAAATGGCCAACGATGCCAACTGTTTTGCCATAGCAGAAGCTTTGTGGGGGGCGGTGCCGGAAAAGGTTCCTGATGCAAAGGTGGTTTTTGGCGTAATAATGGGCACTGGTGTGGGGGGCGGCCTTGTAATGTACGGCAAAGTGCCCAACGGAAGGCATGGGATAGCTGGCGAATGGGGGCATAATTTTCTGGATGAGTCGGGCGGGCCTTGCTATTGTGGCAAAACCGGCTGTGTAGAGCAGGTACTTTCCGGGCCGGCGCTGCAGCGCTATTACGAGAAGATTTCTGGAGAAAAGAGAAAGCTTCCGGAGATAGTAAGAAGGGCGCACGAAGGAAATGATCCAGCGGCTATTCAAACCGTGGAGAGAATGATAACCATGTTTGGAAAGGCTATAGCTGTAATTATCAATATAATAGACCCTGATGCTATAGTGCTTGGAGGCGGTGTTGGTAATGTGGAAGAGCTCTACACGCGAGGCATTGAAGAGGCTGCCAGGCACCTGTTTAACCCGCGGTTGGAAACGCCCTTCCTTAAACCTAAGCTGGGAGATAGCGCCGGTGTTTTTGGAGCGGCCCTGCTAACAGTATGATGGCTAAATTATGTTCAGTTTTTTCTTAGAATAGTAAAACATTGGGCCTTTGCTTATTTTTAACTAAGTTTTCACAATTTTTCAGACCTTTGATCTTACTTATCTGAATGAATAATCGCCGTTCTTTTATTAAGAAGTTAATGATGGCCCTGCCTGCGGGTTATGCACTGCCTGGTCTCCTTACTTCGTGCTCCACTAAAGACAACTTGTTCGAAGACTTGAATTTTTCGGGCAAAGTGATCGTGATTGGGGCGGGTGCAGCCGGCTTGCATGCTGCATATATTTTACACAAAAATGGCGTAGACGTTCAGGTGCTTGAGGCCTACAACAGAATTGGCGGCCGCATAAGAAAGCTGGAAAACTTTGCAGGTTATCCACTCGAGCTTGGCGCAGAGGCGGTGCATGGCAGAAAGTCGGTGTTTTACGACTCCATTAGAATATCCAATTTTGAGTCGTATGAGCTGAAGGGAAAGGATGTTTACAATATAAATGAAGAACTGGTGTTTGGCGACGCCATTGCCTCTAATCCTGTGTACCTGGAGACAGAAAGCTTGCACCAGCGGATAATTAACTACAGCGGGCCAGATATACCCATTGCTACTTTTCTTGAGGCTGAGGGAGCGTCTGAAGAGGCTATGCAGCTATTGAATGCTATTATCGGAAACGAATATGGAACCGACAACGACAGTATTGGGATTTTGGGCTACCAGGAAGCTGAAAAAAAATGGACTGCCGGCGAAGGGGATATCATCCTGCGTACCAAAGGGCTGAGCGATGTGCTTGAGGTGCAATATTCAGCCATCATGTCGAAAATCAGGCTCAGCACTCCCGTGCGGGAAATAGACTACAGTGGAAGCAAAATCATTGTAACAGACCATGCCAGCCAAACCTATGAGGCTGACAAGCTGATTGTGACGGTGCCACTTTCTATCTTAAAGGAAGGGGCGATTGCATTTACCCCCGCATTCTCGGAAGAGAAGATTGAAGCCATGGATAAGCTTGGAATGGATCACGGCATGAAAATCTTTATGAGGTTTAGCCAGAACTTCTGGGGCGATGACACAGGCTCGGTGTATCCGGGGGGCATCATTCCCGAATATACGGTGCCCGGGTGGGGGCGTGAGTCGCAGTTCAACGATAACCAGATTTTTTTTAACAACATCCTTGTGGGTTTTGCCAATGGTTCTGCTGCGGCTTTTCTGACGGAGGAGGGGCAAAACGCTGTCACGATTGCGCTAAGAGACCTCGACGAAGCCTTTAACGGGCAGGCATCGCAGTATCTTACCGAATACCATATAATGGATTGGTCGCAGGAAACCTTCATAAAGGGAGCTTATTCTTATCCAAAGCCGGAAGGTGCAGGCGCACGGGAGGCATTGGCGGCTCCCATCGACGAAAAAGTTTATTTTGCTGGTGAAGCCACACATACAACCGGCCACTTCGGCACGGTGCACGGCGCAATGGAAACAGGTTATAGAGCAGCTTACGAGGTATTAAAGAGCATTTCATGAGAAAATTTCTGATCCTTTTCTTTTTTTTAGCGCCTCTTGCAGCTTCAGCGCAGGAAGAATACGGCATAGGCCTGGTAGGGGGCTATAACTATATGGATGGCATTGGGTGGAATAAGGTAGTAAGACACTACAACCTAATGCACCCGCAGTTTGAGAGCGAACAGCCGTTGTTGCAGAACGGTTTTTTTGGGGGTGTCGAATTCTCGTATGAGATTAAGAACCACATCTTCCTCACTCCGGAGATTGTGTACAAAAGAGTGCGAAGCGTAACTGATAACAAACTTTATGAGGTCGATTTTCTGATGCACTTCATTACGTTGGAAATAAATGCAGAGATCTATTTTTTGGAGCTAAACAAGCGGGTGACAAAGGGTATTCCGCATAACCTGTTTTTTATGGCTGGTCCGGGTGCTTCCTACATGATGCCCAGAATATACCAGGACCTTGAATTAAAGGAAGGGCTCGATGGGGAACCTTATAAACCAAGCAAGCTTGTGCCTTTTATAGGCGCCGGGTTCGGGTACGACATTTACTTTAACCGGCACTTTGGAGTGTCGCCATTTTTTCGGGTAAATGCCTATTTCCCATTTGAAATCAAAGATTTTCCGGAGGTGGCGCTGGGATCGAACGTGGCAGAGGTAGACGACCGCACCGGGCTTTTTAACTTTCAGGTTGGCTTTAGCTGGAGATACCACAATTCGGGATACTCCCGCCGGTAACAGCTGTTATAACCCCGCTTGTGTGCTAGGCTGTAGCAGCAACTGCACGTTTGGCTAATTTTCCGGCAAGGCTCCGGAATCTGGTAAAATGTGCTATTGCCGACAGGGAGAGGCCAATAAGTAGTCCGATCCAAACGCCCACCGTGCCCCATTCGACTACAAAACCCAACAAATAACCTACAGGCAGCGCAACAAGCCAATAGGCTACAAGGGTAACAACGGTGGGTACCTTTACATCGGATAAGCCACGCAACACACCGAGGCCTACTACCTGCACGCCATCGGAGATCTGGAAAAACGCACCTACTATTAGCATGCCGGAGGCCAGCCCAATCACCTCGGCATCGTTGATATATAACGACGGCAGGAAGTTTCTTCCCAGGATAAAAACTACCGCACAAACAGCCATAAAGCTGCCCGAAAGCATGAAGCTTGCCAGCCCAGCCATCCGCATATTCGGGAAATCTTTGCCGCCGAGGTAATATCCCACCCTAATGGTAGCGGCCGCCGCAATGCCAGTGGCCGCCATATAGCTGATAGCTGCCAGGTTAATGGCTATCTGGTGAGCCGCCAGGGCATTGGCACCAAGCCAGCCGATCATAATCGCTGCGGAAGCAAAAGCGCCCACTTCAAAAATAAACTGCAAGCCCGAAGGTATGCCAATATGCAGTAAACGCTTAAAGATTTGGGATGACAGGCCTTTGAAGTGAAACTTGCTCGTGTAGTCCTTCAAGCGGGCATAGCTGTATACAAAATAGCCCATTGCCACCGCCATTAGCACACGGTCTACAAGGGTGGCAATTGCCGCACCGTTCAATCCCATGGCCGGAAAGCCGAACTTGCCATAGATGAGCACGTAGTTCAGCGCAATGTTGATAAGATTGCCAACCACCGTTATTACCATCGCTTGTCGGGTAAGGTGCAGTCCTTCGGCAAACTGGCGAAACGCCTGAAAAACCATCAGGGGAATAATAGAAAAGCCGATAATGCCCAAATAAGGTATAGCTTTCTCTACCACGTCAGGTTCCTGGCCGAGAGAATAAAGAACCGGCGAAATGGCAACTATAACACCAAACAGTATGAGCCCCAATACCGAGTTAGTGATGATTCCGTGCCGAAGCAGGTTTTGAAGTTTGGAGGCATTTTTTTCTCCGTAGGCAGAAGCCACCAGCGGCGTAAGGCCGTAAGAAACCCCGATGCCAAAAAGCATGATCACGTGGAAGAGGCTGTTGCCCAGCGACGCCGAAGCGAGTGGCAATGCACCTATTCGGCCCACCATCACGCTGTCGGCTACGCTTACCATTACATGGCCGAGCTGACTTAGCATAACCGGGTAGGCAAGTTTCAGGTTATTTCTCAGGTAGTACGACCAGGGATGTACAGTGCTCATTAATTCAAGTTCAAAAAATCAGAAATACCGCCATTTTTGGAAAGTGTAGCAAGCAGAGATTATAAATTTAACAGGCGTGCGGCTTTCAAAATACCCGCCACACTTAATCCGTCTGTAATGGTGCCGTCCATCACCATTTCCAGGGCTTCCCGAAATGGGAGTTTACGTATTAGCAGCTGTTCGGTTTCTTCAAATTCGGGTTCGCCTTCCACAATTCCTTCGGCCAGAAAAATATAACCAAGTTCATCGCTCACAGAGTTGGAGTTGTGAAACCGTAAAATGTTGCTCCATTTGGTGGCAGTTAGCCCTGCTTCTTCTTTCAGTTCCCGTTTGGCCGACTCGAGAATGTCGATGTCAAGCGGCCCGCCCCCCATTGGCACCTCCCAGCTGTATTCGTCGAGGGTATACCGGTATTGCCCGATAAGCCACGTGTTCAACTCATGGTCGATCGGAATAATGCCGATGCCATAATTTTTAAAATGAACTTTACCGTATATTCCCGGATTGCCCGATGGATTGAGTACCTGGTGTTCTTCAACGGTTATCCAGGGGTTGTCATAAATCTGTTTCTTTGAAAGGGTCTTCCAGGGGTTTACATGCGGGTCCATGCGGCTAAGATAAAGGGTAGGAAGTTGAATTTCTTTAAGATGGAGAGCAGTGGTTAACATTTTCTTGGTTTCAGTATAAGATTCTGCTGATTAACGCCGGAAAGGGCTTGTCATTTTTCCTGTAACCTTCTTTTCTGCAAAAGAAAATAGAATGTAATGCAACAAAAAAGGCTGCTCATTCGAACAGCCTTTCTATGCCGGCAAAAGTTTTTTCTTAAAAGATTACGCCAAAGCTTAGTGCATTCAGCGAAGGCCCCCTGCCTGGTGCAAACACCTCGTTCATGTCGTAGTTGGCAAAAAAATCGAAGCCTCTGTATCCAAATTGGGCTCTGAGGCCGTAGCGGAAGTTGCTGAGGTAAAAATCTCCGCGTTCTTTGTCTTTGGAGTTTTCGGTTACCACCTTGGTAGAGCTACCCAAACGATACCCGGCATAACCACCGGCTCCGATCCTGATACCTCGTTTCTTGTAGGATGTATATCTGACGCTACCTCTTTCATAACTTTTCACTTTGCGGGTGCCTTGTCCAAAATCCAGCATGGGCACAAAGGTGGCATTGAGGTAGTAGGCTGCAAGCTTGCTCTTTACGGGGTCTACGCCGGCAGGGGCAGGGGCAAACTCAATGTCGTCGTCAGTTTTGGTTAAGATGGTGCCGTCGTCCTCAAACTTCCAATTATACATGCTTGCCGAAAAACCCCATTCCACAAAAAGAGGACCGCCTACTTGCGATTTATGCACACTTGCCAGCGCCAGGTACCACGAGCCCCACGGCCTTACTGAATACTGGCGGTTGTTGTTGTTTGGGAATTCGCCGTTTTCGAGCCAGTTGTTCATACCCAGCTCCACATTTACCGAATGCTTGGTTCTGGGTTTGTGGTTTTCGACGTACGAATACTTTTTTACTTCCAGGTCCTCTTCAAATTCATCTTCCAGGTCCTCCCAATCGTCGGTTTTTACGTCCAGTCTCTTGTTGCCGATGTTGATTTCCCCTCGCCAAACCGGTTCCGAACCATCGTTGATAATGATTGTTGTATCTTTCAGATAACGTGTGCCGGATTCGTCGCTAATTTGCAGGTAATTTACTTCGTCGGCCGAGGAATCGATGGTAATCTTCAGGTCTTTTAGCATCTTGTTGATGTCGTAGTTCTGAATCATCTCCAGATCTTTTTGATCCTTCACCACAAGGATGATACGGCTATTTTGTCCAAGCTCAATTAAAATCGTGTCGAGCTTAGTGTCACCTTTTGGGGCAGTTTTGGCGGAAGCCGCCCACGCAACCGAGCACAGTAATAGTGCCGTCGCAAATAATCTAATTCGTTTCATAATCCTTTTTTATTTTGAGTTGTTAACCTTTTCGTCTTTGTTGAGCTTGAAGTTACCATTGAAAAGATCGTCTTTCGACTCCCTTATCTCCGCCAGAATGTCGCCGCTGGTAATGTTTCGTGCCGATGCCAGAAGCTTGCTAAAGCCACCTTTCTTGTCTTTTTGTTTCTCCGATTCAATAAGGTCCCGCACCGGCTTCAGAAACTTCTCATCGTCTCCGGCTATGTAGGTAATTTTAACTTCCGGCGCAGTTGTGGCTTCAGTGGCTGCAGCTATGGCGGTTTCGGTTACTTCCGGCATCGGATTCTCGGGCAATTCAATGGCAATGCTCTCCTCTTTTCTTTGCAGATCTTCCAGGGCCACGGGCTCATCCTTTACCTCAACTTTCTTTTCTGCAGATGCGATCATCGGCTTTTGAGGTTGCACGGGAGTTGCTGCTCTTTTTTTCGTAACCTCGGCGGATTCGCTTGCGTTTTGTGTGTTTTTCGCTACCGTAGGCTCGCTTTCGGGTAGCTGTGGTGTAGCAATTGTATCTTCACGTGGTTCTTCAACTATTTCACTTTTTGGCTCCACTACAGTGCGGTTTGTCAGCACCGGCTCATTTTTTGGAGATTCGCGCAGGAGCAAAAACATACCTGATATTGCAAGTAAGGTTGCTGCAGCGGCTACCCGCATCCATACCGGGGGTGTTTTGGAGCCGGGTTTCATTTTCTTTTGAAGCTTCGCCCATGCCTGCTCTCCCGGGGCCACGGCATGGCCCGAAAGCTTTTGGCGAAACAGTTCATCTATTTTCTTAGCACTCATGGCTTTTGGTATTAACGTTCATTTTTTTTTCCTGCTCAAGCAATTGCTTCTGCAAAAGAGTCCTTGCCCGGCTTAGTTGCGACTTGGATGTACCTTCGCTGATGCCCATTGTTTCGGCTATTTCCTGGTGGCTGAAGCCTTCAATGGCGTAGAGGTTGAAAACAGTGCGATAGCCCACCGGTAGCTCCTGTATCATATTCATCAGGTCCTCAGCTTCAAGGCTGTCGCTCAGCTGGCTGTAATCGGGCTCCCGGTCCGCTTTTTCAATTTCTACTTCGAGGTACATCGACTTATTGCGGCGGAGATACATCAAGCTTTCGTTGACGATGATGCGCCGCAACCATCCTTCAAAGCTTCCTTCAAACCTAAAGCTGTCGATCTTTTCAAATACTTTAGCAAAAGCCCCGATCATCACGTCTTCAGCCTCGGAAGAATCTTTGATATAGCGATGGCAAACCCCCAACATTTTGGCCGCATACTTTTCGAAAAGCGCCTGCTGATCCCTGGATTTGCCCTTCTGGCACCCTTTGATCAGCAATTCTTCGGTTTTCGATTCCTGTAGTATAAGCCTCATTGGTTTTGGTTGCTCATGGGGTAGATGCGGGAGAGTGGCTGGCAGGTTGCATGGAGCTGAAGAATTTTTTTCTCATTACGTGCAAGTCGTGGTTTTACTAGCAATGAAGTAGCCGGTCAGCCGCAATTTGTTGAAATTCAGGTTTCAATAAACGCAAAATTCGGATCATTTCCGCTGGTGATGATGCCGGTTCCGCGATTCAGTAGGTGGCCTGATAGTTGATGTCGATCACCAAATGTGTTATTTCTCCCTTTTTCACCACCACAGCATTGATCTGCCCTTGCCCGTCGAAACTATTGGCAAAATAACCTTCGGGCTCCCGTGTGAAGATTGAATAAGTGCCGGGCGGGAGATGTATTTCAAATTTGCCATCCTCGCCCGAGGTCACTTCTGCAATTTTTCCTGCCGGTAGTGTATCAAAAAGAGGCCCTGTTTGCCCGCCCAGGTTTTCAAGCACCAATACAGGATAAATCACAATCTTACGTTGCACGGGTATTCTTTTCCCGCCCGGCTCGTCGTCTATTCGAGGCATAAAATCTCCTTCCAGCCACCAAACCTCACCTGAAATGCCCTGCTGTACGTCGCGAGTGGCCGGCTCTTTGCAGGCGGCAAGCAGCATCAACAGACCAAGGGCTACTACTCTCATCATATCTGTCTTAAATACTCTGAAAAAGCTCAAAAGATTCCAGGTAAGCAGGCACAATGGTATTGGCAAATCCTAAATCCCGGCTCGCCGCAGACGACAGCGCCTCCAGTCCCTCCTTTTCTCCATGAACAAAGAAGGTGTACTTGGGTTTGTCAGTAAAGTTTTTGAGCCATCGTACCAGTTCTTCGCCATCGGCATGAGCCGAAAAACCTTCTATATATTCGATGCGGCAGCGTACATCCACCATTTCTCCAAAGATCTTTATCTGGGGCTCGCCTTCCAGTATTCTACGCCCTCTGGTGCCTTCTGCCTGAAAACCCACAAAAAGTACGGCATCGTTTAGGTGAGGCAGGCGGTGAAAAAGGTGATGAAGTATGCGCCCGCCCGTGCACATGCCACTGGCCGAAATAATGATGGCGTTTTTCTTCAGCGTGTTAATTTGCTGGGACTCGTCCTGGCTACGGATATATTTGAAGTTGGGGTGGTCGAATACCGGGTAGTCGTTCAGCTTTTCGTCGCCCAGCTTGTGCAACTCATGATACTGCTTGTACAAACCAGTAACAGAATTTGCCATTGGGCTGTCGAGGTACACCGGGCAGGAGGGTATCGCGTCTTCCTCGAACAATTCTGACAGCAGTAGCAGCAGGTCTTGCGTACGCCCTACCGAAAATGCCGGAATGATCACGCAGCCTCCGGCGTCGAAAGTTTCGAGGATCACCCTTTTCAGGGCAGATTTTTGATCGAGGGCATTGGTCTTCCTGTGTCCGTAGGTAGATTCTACCCAGAGAATGTCAGCCGTTTCTATCGCTTCCGGATCAAATAGCAGCCTGTTGTTGTACCGCCCCAGGTCGCCGCTAAAAACCAGTTTTTTACGCTGGATAGCACCTTGAATGTTGAGTTCTGTTATTGCCGCACCCAAAATATGCCCGGCGTAGTGGTACTTTAGGCTGATGTTTTCAGATAACGCAAACTCCTGGTTGAAGCTGAGCGGATAAAACTGTCCGAACACTGCTTCAGCTTCTTTCATAGTATAAAGCGGAAGGGGGTTTGCGTGGCGGGAGTAGCCTTTTTTTCGGGCAAAGGCAGCCTCTTCCTCCTGAAGTTTACCCGAGTCGCGCAACATAATTTCCATAAGGTCTGCCGTAGCATGCGTGCAGAATATCGGACCGGCATAGCCCTCCTTTACAAGTTTGGGCAGGTAACCGGTGTGGTCTATGTGCGCATGAGTAATTACCACCGCATCAATCGTTTCGGGTTCGATCGGGAAGCGGTCCCAGTTGCGGTTGCGCAGCTCTTTATGCCCCTGAAATAGCCCGCAATCTACCAACAGCTTAAAACCGTCTATTTCGAGCAGGTATTTCGATCCGGTTACCGAACCTGCTCCACCGAGAAACTTTACCCTTACGTCCATGAATTTGCTTTGAGGCCGATATTAGAGAAATATCTTGCAAAATTGAACGAATAGTTATGTTAGTTTTGGAGCGCAAAGACCAAAGCATCAGCCAGGGCGGTCGCCTGCCTTTGAACTTTTGCTATGCACTGTCGATTTAAATGAAAAACCAATTTATGAAGGTAACTTTGAAGTACCTGGCCGACGAGGAGTACCAGGCACAAAATGAGTCGGGTAATGTTTTGAACATAGACATGCTGAAGCCTGACCAGAAAAAGGCTTTTTCACCGACACAATTGCTGCTGGCCGGCATTACCAGTTGCGCCGCTGTCGACATCGTTTCCATGATAAAAAAGCGCCGGAAGCAGTTGATTGATCTCACGTCTGAAGTAGACGGCACAAGGAGAGATGAGCAGCCGCGCCGGTTTACCGACATCCATGTGCACTATACTGTTGTTTCGCCCGATGCCACCCAGGAGGAGGTAGAAAAGCTGGTAGACCTGGCCGTGGAAAAGTATTGTAGTGTGGCGGCTTCCATCCGGACCGATATTAAACTGACACATTCAGTAGAGGTGAAGAGACCTTAGCCATGAGAGTTGTAGCAGAAATCCCTCATCCTCAGACTAAAATCACGGTTTTTTCGTGGAACAGCCGTTACCTGATCAAGTTTGAATACGGCTTGCTTGAGCAAACTTATAAGATCAGTGAGATGGACCTGACTTCTGAAGCCGACGTGCCGGAAATTCTTTCCGATGCCTTTGTTTTAAAGGTATTGGAAAGATTTAAGGAGATGGAGCGGGATTTTGGAGCAGCCATAAGGGAGGCCGGCATCTGATGCTAAAAAGAATACCTTAGCCACAGACCCGCCGACCAGATGCCCACGTAATTGCCGGTGTCGAAGATAAATTCCTGCCGAACGTAGTCGAAAGTGCCCGTGAGCTGCCAGCTGCTGTTGAGTGGGTGCTGGTACATGAGACCAAACCTGCTTGACTTAAGCCGGTAGATTTCCTGTGTGCTCAGGCCGTCGTTCGACAGCAAATTGCGGAGTTCGGGCGAAAATCCGAAGCCACCGCTGATGCCCAAAAAGTGGTTGGCGTTGCTGAAGTACCTGCGCGCCTGCAATAGTGCGGAGGTGGAAACGCCTGTGGCGTCGCCGGGTGTAACAAAAATCCTCCCCGAGAGCCAGTAGCTTCCAAAATACTTTCCCACGGTAATAGTATACATCACCACGTCAGCTCCGCTGGAATAATAAAGGTATCTCATACCGGCAGACGCCTCGAAAGCATGAGGCAGGTTTGCGTACGCCTCTGCTCCGGCCCGGTGTTCAGGAAAAAGGGAAGACGAAGAGTAACCGTAATTGATGTAGCCATACAGTTTTTTACCCAGGGTAGGGTAGGCCTCTACTTCGCCCTGCCAGCCGGAACTGCCAAACCTTTGCGATTGATTGACCCTTGCAAAAAAAGCGCCCGCACCCGTTCTTCTGCCATACTGAAGGCTATATAGTGAAGCATTCCCAAACGCCTCGTCGGTATAAAAGTCCTGGGTGGTGAGGGCGGTGAGGGTGTTGGATTTTAAGTTCCCTTTGAAATCATTTCTGAGTTGCAGCACCTCGTTGTCGCCGGGGAACCGCTGCAGCAGCCCATCGAGCACGGTTACAGCATCATCGAACCGCTCCAGTGCTCCCAGGGCCTTCGCTCTTTTAATCAGCAATTCTTTGTTAGTGGCATTTTTTCTCAGCCCCTTTTCTGCCCATTGCAGGGCGCTGTGGTTGTCTTTGTTCCAGAAGGCAGCGTCGAACATTACCAGAATTGCCTCGGCGTTGTCGGGGTCTTTTTCCAGCAACGGCTGTACGGTTTCCTCGGCTTTCGCTTTCATTTCGTCCCAGAGGTAGGTGCGTGCCAGAAATATTCTTACGTCGGTGTAGTCGGGTGCTATTTCGAGTGCCTGCAGCAAGTAGGTGCGGCCTTTTTCTCTATCGCCTGCAAAAGCAGCCTCCCGGCCTTTGGCAAAGAGATCATCGGGGTCGATTGAGACAAGGGAGTCTGCCGGCTGCCTCGCCTGCGCCATTGGTATCAGCGCAATAAGTATGATAAATCCTGCCGTAACTCGCTTCAAATGCATGGCCATTGTGTAAATTATCTGAAATGATCCGAATTTAGTTAAAAAATATCGTCTAATTTTCCCGCCACACACTCACCGCCCTCGCCACTTCTCTGCCCGTGTGTTTTTCTTTGATTCGGTGAATGATCTCCTCCTGGGAAAGCTGCTGAAATTCCGTCACCAATTCGTCATTCAGCCGGCATTCACTTTTAAATTGTATGTCTATAGAATTTAGCTTTTGGTGAAGAAGGAAATCCTGTGGCAGCGATGAAAGCATCCACTCGAAGTAGTGCACGTTATTCACATGGTTATTCTCGTCGAGATGCTGATAGTACACTCTGAAATCGGGTCCGGCCGTCGAATCGCCCGGCTCGGGCAGCTTGCCTTCAGGGTGTGGTAAATGGTTATTTTCAATTACGTAGCCACCTTGTGAAATATACGGCGGAACGGGCATGAGCCGCCGTTTCCCCAGGTCGATTACCACCCAGGCTGTACAGCCCTCCGCTACCAGTTCATTCTTTTCGTTGCGAAACCGAAAATCCCTGTAAGTAAAAAACTTATCGACGCCGGATGGCCAGGTTTCTATTTCCACAACTTCACCCCGGAGTAATGGCGCCCACATGGTTAGAATCAGCCGGTGGAGCATCCAAGTGTGCCCTTTGGCTTGCAGCGCCGGTATCGATACGCCCAGCACATCGGCATGCTGCCAGGCAGCCTCCTGAAAAAAATTGATAATGGCTGAAGGTTTAGCCAGGCCGTCCGGCCCGGCTTCAGCAGCTCTTACTTTAAATTTTTCGAAGTAGGGGTTCGTCATATTAATTTGCCAAAAAGCTCCCTTTCCCATTTACAGAGAGCTTGTAATTGAATCACAACCTCTCCAACAAAATCGACAAATAGGTTTTCACTCCGTCTACATAGTTCCCCAGCCTGATGTTTTCATTTGGGCTGTGTTGGTTGTTGTCGGGGTTTACAGTGGGTATGGCCACCGCCGGGATGCCTAGTGTGGTTACAAACGGTGAAATAGGAATAGAACCACCGGCGGTCCGAATCATAACAGGTTCTTTGCCAAACGCCCTTTTCATGCCGCGCACCAGCCATTGCCCCACTTCTGTGTCAAAATCGGTGCGAAAGGCTTTATAACTGATCTCCGAGTCCCAGGAGATGATCCTGGGGTACTTCATTCGCTCTTCTTCGGTTGGCTCTCTTTTGTCGGTAACGTAAAATCCCTGCTGCTCAATATGATTTCGGATCAGGTTCAATAGCCGCTCAGGGTCGTTTTCGATCACCAGCCGCACATCGATTTCGGCTACGGCTGTGGGCGGTATAATCGTCCGCACCTCCTTACCCACCCACCCCGACTCCATTCCCCGAATGTTGATGGACGGGTACTGGATCGACTCCTGGTAATTGCTACCTACTTTATCGATGTCGGCAATGCCGATTTTCTTTCGGATGTCAGTTTCGTTGTCGGGTACCGCTGCCATGATAGCTTTGGTTTTTTCATCTATTTCAATGCCGTCGTAAAAGCCGGGAATAATAACCCTGCCATCGTCGTCTTTCATGCTCGCCAGCAGTTTGGAAAGCATGAAAGCCGGGTTGGGGGCGTAGTTGCCGTAGTGTCCGCTATGCTGCGCAACCCTGGGGCCAAACGCCGTGAGTGTGATGGTAGCAATGCCCCGGGCACCAAATGAAAGTGTGGGCTGATTGGTGATGTGCATGGGACCGTCGAAAATGATAAACATATCGGCTTTCAAATCGTCCTTGTATTGCGCAACTGCACCCGGAAGCCTGGGTGACCCAAGCTCTTCCTCAAAATCCATTATTACTTTCATGTCGAAGTTTGGCTCTCGCTTCAGCTCTTTCATGGCGTCGAGTGCCGCCAGGTACATCAATACCGGCCCTTTGGCATCGCTGGTGGAGCGGGCAAAAATACGCCACTCCGGGTCAAACTCGTTTTGCAGCCTTTCCCGGCTAATCTCCCTAAAGCCACCGTTTCCATCGGGTTCTTTCAGTGTGGGCGTCCACGGACTGGTTTGAAACCATTTGGAGGAATCGACCGGCTGGCCGTCCAGCTGAAGGTAAATCAGTACGGTTTTAGCAGGTTTTTTGACTTTTCTTTCAGCCAAAAGCAGTGGCACAGTTGCCGTGGGCAAACGTTTGGTAGTAAAGCCACGATCTGCAAAGGCCTTTTCGCACCATTGGATGTTCGGCTCGAGGTCTGCCGGGTTTTGTGCGTCGTTGGGCAGACTCAGCAACTCATAGAAATCGCCGAGGCTTTGTTTGGCGTACTTAAAAGAAATTTCATTCAGTCTTTCAGGTGAAAGTTTTTGTGCTTTCAGTTGAACGAAAGCGAAGAGGAGAAAAAGAGGTAGGAGACGTGCGATCATTTTGAGTGGGTTTGTTGAAAAGATGGTTTTCTCTTGTAAAAGTATTAGTATCTGACAGATATTTAAGGCAGCAATACTTTTTACCAGCCATGAATATCAGAAGCTATAAACTATAGAATGCGTATCTTTTGATGAAATGGCAATTTCCAGGTTTTCCAGGTTGTTCGGAAATAAAATAATCAACTGTACATCTATGCTTACTAATTCGAAAAACAACAAAACCAAAGACGAAAAGGTAGGCGATTTTGGCAACGATCCTTTCTTTGTCGAAAAAGCTAAGAAATCTAAGGAATTTCTCGAAAAACATGGCTTCCCCGAAGAATTGTTGAATTCCCGAAAATCAAGTTTTAAAAAGATTTAGGTCTCTTCGCTCACTGAAAAGTCTGGTTGTGTATTTATCTGGCATGGCGGTAAACATGACTGGTATCAGAACCCGACAACGAAAATCTCGCAACCCCAAGACACAACGAGATTAATGAATTTCTTGCAAAGCATATTTTAAAATGTTGAGCAACGATCGTAAGTACGTATTCCGGACATGGAATACTTTAGTGGCACCTCAGGTATCCGTTCCGCCACCGACACTTCAGGATAACACTCTTCCCCCTTTGCTTTATCTTCAAAATAATTTAAGTTCGATATTACTACGAACCCTTTTATGGATTTGAAACAACATACCTGCCTGCTCCTTTTTCTTGCAGCCTTTTTTTCCTGTAAAGAACAGCCCACTGAAGAAACTTCAAGGGAAAGCCTCATCAACGAAGAGCTTTTTAAAGACCACATCCGCACTACCGACTTTCAAACACCCGAAGAGGAACTGAAAGGCTTTCACCTTCCGCCCGGATATGAAATATCACTCTTTGCTTCGGAGCCGGACATTACCAAACCCATCAACATGGAGTTCGACGACCGGGGACGCCTGTGGGTTACACACTCCATTGAATACCCGATGGAAGCTTCGCCAGGGTCAGGAAAAGACAAGATCACCATTCTGGAAGATACCAACGGCGATGGCAAGGCTGATAAATTCACCGACTTTGCCAGCGATCTCAACATTCCTATTGGCATTATGCCTGTGAAAGGCGGCGCTATCGCCTACAGCATCCCCAATGTGTACATGTTTGCCGATACCAACGGTGACGACAAATACGATGAAAAAAAGGTGCTGCTCGGTCCTTTCGACCATGTGGATACCCACGGCATGATCAACAACTTTATCCGCGGGCTTGACGGCTGGATACACTCATCGCATGGCTTCCGCAACTCCTCGAAGGTTGCCGGAGCCGATGGCGACTCGATCAGCATGACCTCCGGCAATACCTTCCGCTTCCACATTGACGGCAGCAGGGCAGAACAAACAACTTATGGGCGTGTTAATCCATTCGGTTTTGCCTACGACGACCTCGGCTACTTGTATTCGGCCGACTGCCACTCCATGCCTATTTACCAGATCATCGATCAGGGCGACTACCCGCATTTCGGCAAAAAGCCATCCGGCATTGGCTTCGGTCCGCAAATGATGGACTACCAGATCGGCTCCACAGCACTTTCGGGGCTGGTTTATTACAATGGCGAGACTTTTCCTGAGGAATACCGCAACAGCTTTTACTCCGGCGATGTGGTGGCTTGCCGCGTTAGCCGCAATACCCTGAAGTACAACGGCTCTTCGCCACAGGCTGTGTTGCAGAAAGATTTCCTCCTAAGTGAGGACCCCTGGTTCCGGCCGGTCGACATCAAAATTGGGCCGGACGGAGCCATGTATATCGCCGACTTTTACAATCGCATTATTGGCCACTACGAAGTGCCGCTTTCCCATCCGGGCCGTGACCGCACCAGCGGGCGGATCTGGCGGATTACGTACAAAGGAGAAACAACAGAGCCAATCGACTGGTCTAAAGCGAGCCTTGATGAGCTCGTTGAAGGTCTTGGCCACCACAGCTTCAACATGCGGATGGCGGCTTCCAACCGGTTGGTTGATTACAATGCCGATGAAGCGGCAGAACCGCTTAAAGTTGTCCTCGCTGATAATTCCGCTGCACCAAAACAAAAAGTGCATGCGCTGTGGGCGCTTCACCGGTTGGGAAAACTTACGGAGGATGAGCTCACCCGGGCCGCAAAAAGCGACCGCCAGGAAATACGTGTGCATGCATATCGAACGCTGGTAGAGTTTAAGCAGTTGAACGATAAACTAAGGTCGCTTGCCATAGCCGGCCTTGCTCACACAGACCCGCATACCCAGCGTGCTGCTGCCGACGTGCTGGTTCGGCATCACGACACAACTACACTGCCTGCCTTGGCTACCGCAGCCAGCAAAGTTCCGGCGCCCGATACCCATTTGCGCTACACGCTTCTGATAGCCGCCCGTGACCACCTGAAGGAGCCTGCTATTTTGCAGTACGCCGTTGCACAGGAATGGAGTGAGGCCGAGACCAGGGTTCTGATGGATGCCATGACGGAGGTACCGTCGTCCACAGCCTCGGTTTTTATATTCGACAACGTAAAGAAGTATGAACACGCTCCCGACCGGCAGTTGGTTTATCTTCAGCATGTAGGACGGTATATTCCCGACGAACAGCTGGTGCAGGCAGTTGATTACATCCGCGACAAGTTTAAGCGTGATGCCAGCAGTCAATACAAACTCTATAACACCATCAACGCTGGCATCGCCCAACGCGGTGGCTCTGCAAACAGCCAACAGATGAAGGAGTGGGCAACCTCGTTTGCGGCAGATTTTCTGAAAAACCTTGAAACGAAGCCTGAACTGGTAAAAGACGGCCCCTCGGCCCATGCAGATGAAGCCTGGGAGCATTTCAACGAAATATCTCAACAGCAAATATTTGCAGCCAACCTGGCACGGGAGCAAAAATTGACAGCTTATGAGCCGGGGCTACGGGATTTGCTGAATGCAAAGTGGGCGCAGCACGGGTCGAGAGCCGCCGCGGCCAATGCCTTACTGGCCATTGCACCTGAAAAAAATATCAGCTTGATTGAGCAGAAATTGAATGATACAGAGGAAGAGCAGGGTTTTCGCGAAGAGCTTGCCAGGAGTATCGGCGCATCCACGTATGCCCCCGCCGTAGATGTACTTGTGAATGCCATTAAAGATGCGCCATCGGGGGTGCAGCTGGCCATCGCATCAGTACTGGTAAACTCGCAAAAAGGAAGGACACAGCTGCTTGAGGCGGTTAATGCCGAATATGTGCCACCCAGGGTGCTTATAGATAGAAAAATCAGCGAGCAATTGTTGCCAAAGCTCACTGCTTCCCAAAAGAAGGAGTATGAAAAGCTGACTGCTGACCTGGAATCTGTTCTGGAGGAAAGACAAAAGCTGATCGACGAAAGAGCGACGGGTTTTAATCCTAAACCAGACGTAGAATTGGGTAAGGCCGTCTTCACTACCCGTTGTGGCATCTGCCATCAGATTGATAACAACGGGGGAGTAATCGGGCCGCAGCTCGATGGCATAGGAAACTGGGGAAGGAGAGCCCTGGTAGAAAAGGTGATTGACCCGAACCGCAACATTTCGCAGGCTTTCAGAAACTATCTCATTACGTTGAATGATGGCAAGGTGCTCTCAGGCCTCTACCGGCGCGACGAAGGTGAGGTGGAAGTGTTCGCAAACGCTGCAGGACAGGAATTTACGGTAGCAAAAAAAGACCTTAAAGAGAAAAAGCCATCGCAGTTTACCCTCATGCCCGACAACTTCGGAGAAACTATCCCTGAAGCAGAATTTGAGGCGTTGTTGGGGTATTTACTGACTCAGAAGTAGAAAGAAACCAACCGCTAATATTCGCCAATGAACGCTAATAATCGGAGGGAGAAAAATTTATGCAGCCTTGCATTAGCGTATATTCGAGTTCATTCGCGGTAGAAAGTCAAATTAGAAAAGCCATGAACAATATTTCACCTTCGTCTAAATCCATCTTACCAGCTTTAGGTTTTTTGATGCTTCTGCCATTAGTGGTTAGCGGCCAGTTGATGAAGAACCGCAATGTGCAAGATGATATTCCCTTCAAAAAGCACATTCTTTCCACAGACTTTGTGTCGGAGGGGGTAGCGGTTGGCGATGTGAATAAGGATGGATTGATTGACGTAATGGCCGGACCGTGGTGGTTTGAAGCACCCAATTGGAAAAAGCATGAGATATACGAGCCAAAGCTATATGTAGCCGAAAAGGAGTGGAGTAATTCGATGCTCAACTTCAGCCAGGATGTGAACCACGACGGATGGATTGACTTTATTCGGGTCGATTTTCCCGGGAAGGCGGTTTACTGGCATGAGAATCCGAAGGGAAAAGACGAACATTGGAAGGTATACATGATCCACAACACGGTGGGGAACGAATCGCCGGGTTTTTATGATGTGGATGGCGATGGCAGAAAGGATATATTGTGCGGGGATGTGACTGAAAAGCAAATGATCTGGCTGAAATCGCCGAACAGTAAGGACGATCTGCGCTGGAAAAAATATACCATAAGCGAAAAGAATACGCCCGGATCCGAGAACTTCTCCCATGGACTGGGCTATGCCGACCTGAACGGCGATGGACGCAAAGACGTAATTATCCGCCAAGGTTGGTGGGAGGGGCCGGCAGATGTAACTTCTACGTCGTGGACCTGGCATCCGGCCAATCTCGGCGAGCCCTGCTCGCATATGTATACCCACGACTTCACCAGTGATGGCCACCTTGACGTGTTTTCTGCCTCGGCACATGAGCGGGGCATCTGGTGGTATGAGAACGAAGGAGATGGCTCAAACGAGAAGTTTATCAGGCACTTGGTTACGGACGAAATGTCGGAAACCCATGCGGTAGCGTTCGAGGATGTAAATGGGGATGGTAAAAAAGAGTTCGTCACAGGCAAGCGCTGGTATGCCCACATGAGGGAGGGAACCGGCGCCCTGGAGCCTGCCTATCTTTACTGGTTCGAATTTGTGGCTGGTACCGAGCCGCAGTGGATTGCCCACCAAATTGACGACGATTCTGGTGTGGGGCTCAACGTAGTGGCGGAAGACATTACTAACGATGGCCTCGTAGATGTGGTAATCGCCAACAAGAAAGGGATTTTTGTTTTCCAGCAAATGAAGAAGTAAAAAGTTCATGGTTTAAGCGTCTCGCTCTACTGGTTCAAGCGTCCCGCCCGGATGGAATCCTTCCATAGTTCAAGCGTCTCGCCCGGATGGAATCTTGGACTCACCAATATTCAAGCGTCTCGCTTACAATCGCATTCTCCATGGTTCAAGCGTCTCGCACCTATCCCTTACAGATTTGCATCTCCCCGACGCATTTTCCATCTTCGTTCGTCAAAGAAATTCCTATGAAAATCGGCCTCATTTCAGATACACACGGCTACCTCGACGAACAGGTCTTCGAGTACTTTAAAGACTGTGACGAGATCTGGCATGGCGGCGACATCGGCACGTTGGAAGTAGCGCAAAAGCTGGAGGCATTCAAGCCCATGGTGGCGGTATTTGGTAACATCGATGGGCCGGAAATCCGGCACCTTTATCCCGAAGATCAAGTGTTTGAGCGAGCGGGTAAAACTATATGGATCACCCATATCGGTGGTTTTCCACCAAAGTACAACCGCCGTACGCTGAAGCAGATCGACTCCATAAAGCCCTACATTTTCATAACGGGTCATTCGCATATTGTGAAGGCAATGAGCGATAAGCAGCGACTACCTTTGCTCCATTTAAATCCCGGGGCAGCAGGCATGCAGGGCTTCCATAAAATGCGCACCATTATGCGTTTCGACCTCGGAGAAAGTGGCGTCAAAAATCTGCAACTGATTGAGCTGGGGAAACGAGGTTGAGCAACGGCTTTCCCCAGCCTGATAACAGCCGATACTTAATGTATCACACAAGCGCCCCCCGCGCAGGCTGCTTCCGCCTGCAGGTCGGTGGCGTCGTCGGGTTCAAACACGTTCGACAGATTGATGCCCTTCAAGCTACTCTCAAGCGCCTCAAACTCCTCTTTGCTAATGTCTTCAAACGGGGGCTGCTGGTAGTTTCCGTTGTCGTACGGCAGCACGCTCAGCCCGTTGTAAGAAGCCTTGTTTTCCCACATCCACTCCCCAACTTCTTTCCATTCATCATCTTTAATAGAAACCGTAGCCGAAACATTATTGGCATTGTGGCCGAGGCGGTACCCATTGCGTACCCATTGCGTGTTAAATGTTTTAATCCGCTCCAACAGGTCCATCGCGCTCTCAGCACGGGTGGTACTTCCATCCGGCGCCTTTTGGGGAATGCAGATAATGCCCTGCTTGCTGTTGAGCAGGTCGTCTTCCAGCAACTCCGGGTGATTGTCTTTCAAATACTGGTAAAGCGCTTCGTTTTTTCCAATACGCATTCTTCGCAGGTAATAATCGTTGTGCCATGCGTGGATGCCCGAGGAGGTTCCCAGCACCAGCGAGCTTGTGCCCGAAGGTTTGATGGTAGTGCACCGGGCGGCGAATTCAATTCCGATTTTAGCCGACACCTCCACGTTTGCGTGTTTCACTTCGTCGGCAGCCTCCTTCAGGTCGAGCTTCGCTACCCGGCCGCTTGCTATGCCGGTCATGCCCACGCCGATCAAAGCGTCCTGCTCGGTGGTGGTTTTCCACGCCTCTCTCAGGTAGTGAAAGTTGGTGAAGCCGGCTTGCAGTGTGCCCAAAAATCCCGCCGCTCTGGCCCTGGCGTTCAGGTCTTCCTGGGTTTCCACATCCGACACATTGATTTCGCAAAGATTACAGAACTGAAAGGGCCGCAGTGCAATTTCGCAGCACGGATTGGTGCCCCAGTCGGGGTGATTGGTGAAGTAGAAGCCTGGCTCGCCTGATCCGGACAATTCGATCTTTTTCCAGAGTTTAAAAAACTCATCTTTGGTGGTTTCATCTCGCGAAAGCACCACCGAATTGTTTGCCCGGCCCCTTTGCTCGTTCAGCTCCCACCAGTTTCCAAACTTGCAGGTCAGCATTTCCTCATCTTCGGGCGAAAACAGAGAGATCATGGCCGATCTTCGGATGCCGCCGGAAAGCACGGCGTTGGCAATATGGCACATAATGTCGTGGCACTCCAGCGACGACAGCCGTTCGCCGTTCTGCTTTCGCTCAAGTACCGACACTACATGTGCATGGCACACTCTCAACGGCTCGGCGCCGGGCGCTTTACCACCGGCGGTAATCAGCCGGGCGCCTTTTGGGCGTATGTCTGAATAGTCAAAGTCGGGCACCGCCTCATGAAACCCGAAATAGGCCTTCATTATCATTTTAATGGAGTCGGCCCACCCTTCGAGGCTGTCTCCCACCAGAAAGCGTCTCTTTTTTACCGGCTTTTGTATGGGAGGCAGCTCCTGTATGTGGTGCAACTGCACCGAAAACCCAACGCCTGTGCCGCCCAGCAGCAAAAACATAGCTTCCGAAAAAGCCCTTATGTCGTCTACAGGCAGGTAGGCGCAGTTGTATATGCGGCTGTTGTTTTTCACAATCGGTGGGCCGGCAAATTGCATCGCACGCATCGAAGGCAGTACTTTTTTGGCTACTACAAGCTTCATGTTCTCGTGGATTTCGTCCTCCAAATGCGGGTATTTTTCAACCATCATTGCTTCGTACCGGCCGCATATCTCCGGCCATAGCTCCCGGCGCTGCAACTCGGGAATATACCGGGCGTATTTCATGTGGATGACAATGTCGCTGAGGATTTCCTGGTTCAATTCCATGTTTGGAGGGGTTTAGATATTAAACATATTGTTGACAATCATAAGCTTAGCATTTTTTGCAGCGCCAGTTCTGCTCTCACTCTTACTTGCTCTTTTACAACAATTTCCGGACCCTCGTTAAGCAGGCATTCATACAGTTTTTGCAGCGTATTCAGTTTCATATAGCCGCATTCGCTACAGGCGCAACTATTGTTCTCGTGCGATGGGGCGGGAATCAGCGTCTTTCCGGGAACTTCCTTCCTCATCTGGTGAAGAATACCCGCCTCAGTGGCTACTATGAACTCCTCGCCCGGGTCATTTTTTACAAAGTCTATCATTGCTTTAGTGGAGCCTACAAAAGAGGCAATCTTCAACACCGCCGGCGACGACTCGGGGTGAGCGATGAATTGGGTGTTTGGATGCTGAAAATACAGTGTGAGAATTTTTTCAATGGAAAAACTCTCGTGCACGATACAACTGCCATCCCACAGAATAAGATCTCGGCCGGTTTGTTTTACGAGGTAAGCGCCAAGGTTTGCGTCGGGGGCGAAAATGACAGGACGGCCAGCAGGGAGCGAATTAATTACCTTCACAGCATTGGATGAAGTGCAAACAATGTCGCTCATGGCCTTTACTTCAGCCGAACAATTGATGTACGTTACCACTATGGCGTCCGGGTATTGCGCAATAAATTTTGCAAACTTATCGGCAGGGCACGAGTCGGCCAGGGAACAACCGGCTGCAATATCAGGAAGCAGCACCTTGCGGACCGGGTTCAAAATTTTGGCAGTTTCTGCCATAAAATACACTCCTGCTACCACCAGCATATCTGCTTTGGAGCGCAATGCATAGTCTGCCATTTGCAGGCTGTCGCCCACCATATCGGCCACATCCTGTATTTCCGGCTGTTGGTAGTAGTGGGCCAGCACCAACGCATTTTTTGCCTTCTTTAGCTCTTGTATTTTTTTAGCCAGGGTGTTTTCGGCAGCTGTCTTGCTATCGGCAATTGGCCGGCTTTTGGTGGCCGCTGTAGTATTATGGATCATATTTCCTCGATGGTCATTTCAAATCAGGCCTTTTGCAATCTCTTTTTAGGCTCGGGTGTATATTTCACAGGTATTTCGTAGTCATTTGGGTCAGCTTTTTCTTTTTTCAGGTGTTTTCTTATCGATAGTACAAACCAGGTAAGAGGAACCACGCCGCCTACCACAAACACTGACCCACCTACAATACGAAGCCAGGTAAAGGTTTGGAAGCCGGTGCTTTCGATGAAAGTGTTGCTACGGGCAAACCAAAACCCTTCTTCAACCACGGTACGGAACTGCCAGATACCCACCGGGAACAAGTCGAGCAGTACCATCAGCAGCAGGCCCACGTTAACCGACCAGAACACCGTTTTCAGCAGGCGGGCTTTCCACCGGTGTGAGTAGCTCATGAGTTGGCAGCAGAAAAGTACGGTGGCCACCGAAAGATTACCGTACACCCCCATTAAGGCTGCATGACCGTGATTTACAGTAAGATAAGTGCCGTGCTCAAAGTAATTGGCGATAGGAAGGTTGATGATGAAGCCCATAACACCGGCTCCGAAGAAATTCCAAAAGTTAATGGCCAGCAGGAAAAGGAAAACTTCTTGAAAACCAAACTGCTGCTTGCGGCTTGCTGCATGTCCGTTGCCCTTTTCCTGTAGCTTCGGAAGCTTGCTAAACCTCCAGGCTTCCAGTGTAAGCAAGATCAACGGTACCACCTGCAGCGTAGAAAAGACCGCCCCCAGGGCCATGGTTCCCTCAGGTTTGGCGTTCCAGTAAAAATTATGGGAAATGCCCAGCAGCCCCGAGCCAAGAAAAAGCAGCGTGGCCAGGTAAATAACACGGGTGGCAGACTGCTGACTCACCAGGCCCATCAGCACCATAAAGTAGCCGATAAGGATGGTGGTAAACACCTCAAAAAATGCTTCAACCCACATATGGATAACGCACCATCGCCAGAAATCTGCAATAACAAAACTGGTTTCGGGGGTGGCAATAAAACCCGAAGTAAGCAGTACAATGATGCATATGTTGGTGTACACCAGCCAGTTTGGTAGTGCCCAGGGCTGCTTCAACTTTACAACCGGTTTAAGCCCCCTGTACAGTATTACGGCCCACAGCATAAAAATGCCGTATAGCAGTATCTGCCAAACTTTGCCCGGCTCTAAATACTCCCAACCCGAATGCCCCAGCCAGTAGGTGCTGTTTGGTAGCAAACCTTTTGGACCTAAAAATAGTCCGGCCACCGATCCTGCCACCAACACTACAATCAACCAAAACATGGTGTTGATCCAAAGCGTTTGCTTAGGCGGCTCTTTAGGGGATAGGAGGGGCATTACAAAAAAGGAAGCGCCGATCCAGCAGGCCGAAATCCACAGCAGCGATAGTTGCAGGTGCCAGCTTCTTACCACGGTGACAGGCAAATCCTCCGAGATATTGTAGCCCCAAAATTCAACGAAACCCACGAAATCGTGTACGGTAAGAATACCTGCTACCACCTGCAGCAGAAACAGCACCATGGCCACGGCGAAGAATTTGTAGGTAGCCCTTTGGGTAGGCGTGGGGCGGAATTTTTCCACACTTTCCGCAGTCATAATAGGCCGGGAACTGCGGGTAAAGGTTTCATCGTCGAGCTTCTCCAGCTTGCCATGATAATAGAGTACGGCGCCCAGGCCGAGCATCAGCCCCAGCGCCCCTACAATACTCCAAAGCAAGGTAGCAGAAGTAGAGGTGTTGCCGGCGGCCGGGTCGTAGGGCCAGTTGTGTGTGTAACTATAGTTTGTTCCAGGTCGTTCGGTACTGCATACCCAAGCCCCCCAATAGAAGAATGCTGCCAGCGCACGAATCTCCTCCGCATTGCTGATGTAATTGGTGGGGCGAAAGGCTTGTTTGCTTTCACTGTCTGTAAATACGGCGGTGTAATAGCTTGTCAGTTTGATTGCCCCAAAAGCCAGCCCTTCGGTCAGCGTCACCGTATTGGAAGCGGCATTGTAAGTGTTCTCCTTTATCTCTTTTTTTACTTGTTCGCCAATGCCTTGCTGTAAAAGGGCTTCGTTTATCCCCGCAGTTGCTGATAGCCGGCTGTTATAGAATTCGTTTGCCGACAGTGTGACCTCGTGGAGAGCTTCAGCCGTAAAATCCGGCCCGCGGAGTGCCCCATCGCCAAACATGCTGCCGTATTCCATCAGCGCATACTTATGAAACACCTCCTGCCCCTTCAGCACATCTGCTTTTGAATACACCGTCTTTCCGTCGGGTGCAACAAAATCAGGAATGGGAGGGGCATCCATGTATGTATGAATACCAATAACAGTGAGCCCGCCCAGACTTATTACAAAAATTACCGACAGGGGTATCCACCAGTTCCTGGGCTTCAGCAGCAGATCCATCAGACTTAGTTGTTTCATATTGGCCAGATTATTAAGCAAACATAACAATAAAAGATAAAATAGTCTTTTATTTTTTTAATTTTGTTGTGCCAATAGGCCAGGGGAGATCCAACAACAGCGCAATAAGTATAAAATGATATCAGTAACGAAGGTTTTGCGGTTCGAGGCGGCACATGCTATTTATCGATATCCGGGGGGTTGTAGCCGTATACACGGGCATTCATACGAACTGCATGTTACCATCGAGCCGATGAAGGGCGTTCCGGGGTACATCGGCGGCTTGGGAATTATCTACGATTTCAAGGAGCTGAAAGCCATGGTGAACGAGGAGGTGATAAAGCTTTTAGATCATAGGCTTATACTTTCCCGACAGTATCTTCAGGCTAATAAAGGTGTGCTTTCGCCTGATGAAGTGGTAGTTTTTGACGTGGAGCCAACGGCAGAAAACCTTCTGGTTTTTATACACGAAAAAGTCGCCGGCTGTTTGCCCGGGAGTGTGAAGTTGAAATCCCTCAGACTTTGGGAAACCAAAGATTCTTACGCAGAATGGGAGCAATAACCATGGATACTCCGATGGAGCGGCTTAGTTTTTTTGGCTGCGTTTCGAGACAAGCGAACTCACGGTTTCCTGATCTCCCGCCAGCCTACAACTGGTTTCTGAGAAATGCTCTCCCTTCTCCTATGTCCCGCGCCAGGTCTTTAATGTGCTGGTTTTGCATGCTTTCCTTCAATTTATCGCGGAAAGCCTTTACATCCTGATGAACGGGACAGGGGTATTTATCGGAGCATTCTTTAAGACCGAGAACGCACTGTTTAAAAACGTCCTTGCCGTCGATTACCCTCACAATCTCCATCAGCGGAACCTGCTCGTTGTCCGTATTTAGGTAAAAGCCTCCCTTTGGTCCTTTGTTGGAGGATATCACGCCCTCCTTCACCAGTTTTTGGAGTATCTTCCCGGTAAACGGATCAGGAGCATCTATCTCTCTGGCAATTTCTTTAAAGCCAGGTTTTACACCTTCGGCGCTTTTTATGGCAATGTAAAGCACCGCCCTAATGGCATATTCACACGCTTTTGAAAACATAAGGCAAATTAAGCGAATGGCGGAGAAAAACCACTTATAAAGCCTGCATTACGCCACCACCACCTGCTCAAAGCAGCCAATCTTAGTTTCGTATAATTCTCGCAGTTGCCTTTCTGCCTCCTCAACTTCATGTAAGAACTTGGCTTTGGCAGCAGCTAACCCTCCGGCAATTTCGTCCGCCGCTTGTCTGTAGTAGGCGATTCCTTCCAGCAGGTTTTCGAAAAAGGTGTTATGGTACTTTTTTAGTTTTACCGTCTGCTCTTTTGCAGGTGTTTCTACCGATTCGCGCAAATAGTCGATGTACAAGTGGAGCTCCTTCACAAACATGTGTGGCCGCTGGCTATCGTTCACAAGGTTAGTCCGCCCGTATATATGGTCGAGCATTGTTTGCAGCGACACTATACGGGAAAAATTGATGATGTTGGGACCCGGGCAAATGGTTACCGCTTCCAACTTCTTGAATGGCACGAGCTGGTAATTTTTAACTGCAGCATTGCTCAGCCCTATGCACAGGCACTCTTTCGCCAACACATCGCTCAACTGCTGCTCGTATTCATCGTGCGGCAGATTAAGCGACTGCAGTTGTTTTATTTTCAGCTTTTGGTATTTGTGCGAAGCAGTGCAGATGGGCTCTTCAGTAAACTCGGTATTTGAAACAAGATACTTTTCAGTGCATGGACTGCCTGGCTTGCCTTTTGCTATTCGGTCGAGCTTTTCTTTCTCCCCACTCGTGCCCTTCAGGTAATGAAAACGTACGCCAAGTGGTGAATTCTTGCTTAGTACAACCTCCTTTTTGCCTGCCTGCCTTAGTAGCTGCAGCGTTTCTTCGTCAACTGTGGTAGCTTCCGGCACGAGTAAAAAAGGCGTGCCCCACCCTGTACTGTCTATGCCGAAGCGTTGGCGCAGCATACGGTCTTCTTCACACGTGCCTATTCCTCCCTGCACACTTATTTTTATAGGGTGCGGCTTGTTGTAGGCAACCTCACCCTTCTCTTCCAGCGATTTGCTGTAGATTTCGAAAAGCTGAGACTGCAATTCATTCCTCTTATTTCTAAACTCCTCCAGTATCGGGCCCAGCAGAAAACCGTCGGTAGCAAAAGCATGCCCGCCGCAGTTCAGTCCCGACTCTACCCTGAATTCACTTACCCAAAGCCCCTTTTTGGCCAGGTATTTCCCCTGTATCAGTGCCGAGCGGTAGTCGCTTACTTTTATCACTATTTTTTTCTCAAACTCACCCCAACCCTTTGCTGCCAGTTCCTTTAGCTTTTCCATGTAGTTAAAAAGCCGGGGATTCATTCCCGCCGATAAAACCACAGACGAATTGGTGAGAGTGCTTTTTGCGTAGCCTCTTATGGCGGCCAATGCATCAGAACCGTCTTCTATCGGATTGCCGCCCGCATCTTTGTTTACCTTATCGAGCTTGGTCATTATGTTTACATCTATACTTCCCGGCATTATCCGCGCTCTCAGGTATTCTTCCAACCCGCTTCTCTTTGCCTCATTGGCAAGGCCTTTTAATTGCCGGAACACTTGTTTAAGACCGTTTTCTTCCGGAAGCATCTCAAAATACTTCACTATGTCCGACCCAGCCTCAAACGCCGATTTTTTCAGTGTTTCTACCTGTTGCTGCACTATGCGGTTCAATAGGTTGAGGTAGTCGGTAATGCGCCGGGCCCTGTAGTCCTCTTCACCGGCTGCTATGGGCTTATAGTCTTCTTGCAAGTAATCGTAGTAGTAGCGACGCATTTTTTCTACCAGGTTGTCTTCTATAATTGAAACCACCGATGAGATACCGAAGCGAGCCACCTTAACAGGAGAGTCAATAGTGTAGGCAAGGCCCATTACCGGAATATGAAAGGTGTGAACAGGTGCGATTTGCATAAATGAAAATTAGTTGTGGAACAGTAAGTCTATCTCGGCAGCAAATGTAAATAAATAAAGGATAAATTAGTCTTTTATTTTATCGAAATAAAAAATGTGCCTTTTGAGCGTACTGGAAGCTGAGTAAGTTTTTATGATCTCTGATTTAAATCATAGGCCAACGAGCCACGAGGTCCTAATTTTGAGACAAATGTCGTGAAGGCTACCTGCCCTTTGTGGAGGCAATAAGTGCGACATTAAATTTTGAGAAATAACTACCCGAAGATGATCGAAAAGAAAGAAGAGGAGCTGCCATTGGGGGCTTGGTTTTTGGGCCCAAAGTCTGAACAGGCGGGCACATGGCTGGAAGTTTTCAATTACATTTTCCAGGATTATGTGCATTGGCGAAGAAACTATTTCCCCGAAGACCCCCTGCTGCTCGACAGAGGGCAGAGGAGGTCTCACGATCTTTGGTTCGATAAGTTGAGCAATGAATTGGATTACGTGCTCAACCGCCTCAAGGCCGATTATCCTTTTCACTCACCACGCTATCTGGCCCACATGGTGTCGGAAATAAGCATGCCCGGCATAATGGGCTATTTTGCAGGAATGCTGTACAACCCAAACAACGTGTCGGACGAAGGCGCGCCGGTTACCGTGGGGTTGGAAATTGAAGCCGGCAAAATGATTTCCGCAATGCTTGGCTACGATGTTGGCAGGAGTTGGGCTCACATAACCTCGGGTGGCACGGTAGCCAACCTGGAAGCTATGTGGATGGCCCGGCAAACCCAGTGGATTCCGCTGATGGTGTGGGAAATATGCCAGCAAAACGATATGGAATTTACGGTAGCACTCCCCGACGGCCACAAAATGGATATCAGGAATGTGGACTTAAGGGACTTGCTTCATTTGCACCTCGCCGAAAAGCTTGCAATGCCGGAACGGCTCGCAGCGAAATCGGGCATAGCCGGCTACACCGAATCGTGCAATTGGGTAGCCGAAAATTTCAGCAAGAGTAAGTTCAACCTTGCAAAAAGAGGTATGGGGTTGTACAACACGCTGAAGCTGGAGCCTGTAATACTGGTGTCGGAAGCGGCGCACTACAGCATTCGAAAAGTGGCAAACTTGCTGGGTTTTGGTGAGGCACAGGTTATTTCGGTACCGGTCGACGACCATTTCCGGATGTCGGTAAGTAAGCTGGAGGATATCCTCTTCGGTTTGGAGTCCACCAAAAGTGTGATAGCTGTAATCGGGATAATGGGCACTACCGAGGAGGGCGCCATCGACCCGCTGCACAAAATTGTGGCATTGAGGACGAAGTATGAAACGGAAAAAAACAGGTCGTTTTGGATACATGCCGATGCAGCCTGGGGCGGCTACCTGAGAAGTATATACGTGCCCGACCCTGCCGACAACCGGGAAGCCGAACCGGAGGATTTTCAAAATGAAGCTATCAAATTAATCCACCTGGCAGACTCCATTACCGTTGACCCGCACAAGCTGGGGTATATTCAGTATCCATCGGGCGTAATAGCTTTTAAAGACAAAAGAGTAGTGCTGTATGCCCGGCAAAAGGCACCGTATATTAGCGACGAAGGCCGGGGAGGCAGCATGTTCGACCCGGCGGTGCTCGACGAAGCCATCGGTCCCTTCATAATAGAAGGTTCGAAACCCGGAGCCGCGGCTTTGGCCACCTGGCTGTCACACAAGTCTATTCCGCTGCATCGCAATGGCCACGGCAAAATTATACGGGAATCGCTGGCCAATGCCCAACGGCTTTATCATTTGCTCAGGCAGGCAGCGCCCTCCGGGGGCACTTTCCGCATAGTGCCGCTAACCCAACCCGACTCCAATGTTGTTTGCTATTTCATAAGGTGTGCCGGGGCCACGCTCCGCGAAAACAACTTTATTAACAAAAGGATTTTCGAGTCGATGTCGCTGAAGTCGATGGAGAATAAGCAACTGATGCCGTACAATCAGGCTTTTTTTGTTTCGAGAACGCACCTCTGCGCCGACCAGTATGGTTGGGAGTCGGTGCGGCAGATGCTAACTGCATCCGGTTTTGAGGAAAACGAGTATGAAGCTGAGGGGCTTTTCGTACTGCGGTCGGTGGTGGTAAACCCCTGGCTAAGCATGGCTGAAGAAAAAGGTATCGACTATCTCGGGCAATTTGTTGGCTTTCTTCAGCAAAAAGCCACCGTGCTTGTTGCCGAACTGCAGCAGCGTAAAGCGGCCGGCAACGGGCAGGCAAATGCCGATGCACAACCTGTGGATGTGCTTGAAAACCGGTAGCGCTCGCTTCAGGAATTGGAAGACGCAGCTGCATTTTTTTGCTGCCGCATATAATCGAGTTTAAACATGAACATTTCTGCCATGCGTGAGGCACGCCATTTTGCCTCCGCTGCCTTTTCTCCATAAAACAGGGCGTCGACTGTTTTATAAAACAGGCCGGTCCAGCGCTCGAAATGCGCCGGCCCTACCGCCAGGCCGATATGCTTCATAAAAGGTGCACCCTGGTAGGTGTGCTCTTCCAGCAACACCGTCTGCCAGAAGCGGTACATAATTGGCAGGTGTATGTCCCACGACCTGATCTTCTCAGCAAAAATTGGTGCCAGCAATTCGTCTTTCATCACGCTCTCGTAGAAGGTATCCACCAGTTGGCGGATGTCCTCCAGCGAAGTGATTTCTTTGGTGTCTGCTTGCTCTTTCATGTTTTCACACAACTCTTTTCAAAAAAACTTTTCCGTCATGCAGCTCATCTGCCAGGTCTTTAATGTAGGTTTCGTTGAGCATCCGCTTCAGCTGATCCCGAATTACTTTAAACCCGTCGTGAATAGGGCAGGGGTTTATTTCGGAGCAAACTTTAAGGCCCAGCCCGCATCCTTTAAAAATATTGTCTCCATCTACGGCCGCCACCACGTCAATCAGGCGTAGGTTTTCCTGCTCTTTTTCAATGAAAAATCCACCGTTTGGCCCTTTCAGCGAGCTGATCATTTTCAGCTTCGACAAAGTCTGCAGGGTTTTGGCAGTGAAATGCTCCGGCACATCGGTGGCTTTGCAAATGTCTTTAATAGCAACTGTTTTGCCCTCCTTGCTCTGCGACCAGATGTATACCACCGCCCTAATGCTGTACTCACATGCTTTCGAAAACATATTCAGGTTTTATTTATCCAGAATGCATCAGCCCACTCTTCGGGCTGCATGTCATGAACTTCCTCAATTTTTTGTTTCAGCTGCTCGAGGGCGCTTTCGTCCATTTCATCCTGCAGATAAGGGAAGAGGTCCCGCTCTTCAAACCGGATGTGCCCTTCTACCTCTTCCTCAATCTGCACCAGTATGGTGGGTGTATTTGCTGGTTCTGACGACAGCTTTTCCACCAGCCGGTTAATTTTCCGGTGCTGGCGTTGGGCTTTTTTTCTTTTCTCATCAGCTTCCGGCAGCAGTGTAAAAATATGCTGCTCTTCTTCCATGAAATGCGCCTTCAGATGGTTTTCGAAAAAGTAATTTACATATCTCGATATCCGGTCTGGCGCTACACCCTGTTTTATTCCCATTCGTATTTTCCAGCACAGCAGTAATCCGAAGTGATGGTCTTTTGATAAAGGTATTAAAGCGGGATGTCTTTTCATTGGTTTCGTTTTCATGCAAGATTCGTTGTTAAACCATTCGGAGTCGGCCACCTGCTATGCCAACTCCTCTTCCAGCGCCTTTGCTTTTGGAAAAAGGATGTTGTTTTCCAGGTGGATGTGAAGATGCAAATCTTCTTCGAATTCCTGCAATTTTTTGAAAGCAACCATGTACGTATTGCAAGCGTCGGCAGGAGGTGTGTAGTTGTTAGTAAGTTCGGCTATTCTTCTGAACCTGTCGCCCTCTGCCTCGTGCTCTTGCTCCATTTGGCCAATGGGGTTGGTGACCGACCCGAATACCGGCCGTTCCCAGGAGGTAGTGTTCGATTCTCTTAGCTTCGCCAGCTTTTGTACGTACGGAAAAAGCATCAGCTCTTCTTTCTTCATGTGCATGGTCAATTCTCCGGCCGATGCTCTGAATAACGCCCTTATTTCCACCAGCTCGGGGTGATGGCTGCCATGAACTTGCACAATCTTGTTGAGGTATTCGTTTATCACGGGAATTGCCTCGTCTACGTACCTGTGGTGTTTTTTCTGAATATGGATGGCGAGAAAATCGATGGGCAATTCATTGTAAGGAATACCAGTGGCGCTGCCGGCGTTCAATTTTTCACTCAGTTCCGAAATAATTACGTTTTGATCAAGGCCTTTTGCTTCACATACGGCAGATATGGACTTATTTCCCCCGCAGCAAAAATCAATACCATATTTTTTAAATACATCAGAGGCTCTGTAATTATCCTTTACAATTTCGCCTATTGTTGCGTTCTCAATGTTCATAAAAGTTTTCGTTCGTTCATGTGCCAAAGGTAAAAAGGAATATTTAATATAAAAAGACCTTTTTATCTTTTTTATTTAAATACCTTTGAAAAAAAATTGGTGATGGCCGTTGGAACGGCTACCCGAAAAGAGGCTAATGTCTTTTGTGCCCTATATTGATTTTTGGTTGGCGAAAGGTAATTAAATCAGTACTTTGCAAATCAGAAACACTACCCTTTCTAAATATGAAACTACATCTATCCAAAAAACTAGCTATTTTAATATTTGTTGGATTTACGTTTCCGGCGTGCGAACGCACCGGAACTTCCGTGAACGAAAACACTGAAGTGGTAGGCGAGTATGAAGCCGTACTTACGGATGCGCCTAATGTGCCGCCAGCGCCTAACTACGACAGGCCAAAGAAGGTTATAGTGAACCTGGAGGTGGTAGAAAAGGTGATGCGGCTGGCCGATGGTGTGGAATACAACTTTTGGACATTCGGAGGCGTGGTTCCTGGCAAGTTTATCAGAATTCAACTGTACGACGAAGTAGAGTTTAACCTGCATAACCACCCCAGCAGCAAGCTGCCACACAATATAGATCTGCACGCAGTTACCGGCCCGGGTGGGGGAGCCGAATCGTCGATGACGGCACCTGGCCACACCTCTACCTTTTCTTTCAAGGCGATCAATCCCGGCTTGTACGTTTATCATTGTGCCACCGCCCCCGTAGGTATGCACATCGCAAACGGTATGTATGGGCTTATTCTGGTTGAGCCGCGGGAAGGTTTGCCGCGTGTAGACAAAGAATTTTACGTGATGCAAAGCGAGTTTTATACCAAGGAGAAGTTTGGTAAACCGGGGCTCACATCGTTCGACATGCAAAAGGCGCTTGATGAAAACCCGGAGTATGTGGTGTTTAACGGCTCGGTAGGTGCGGCTATGGGCGACAACGCCATGCAGGTGGAAGTGGGCGAAACCGTCCGTTTGTTTGTGGGCAATAGCGGTCCTAACCTTGTTTCTTCTTTCCACGTGATTGGCGAGATATTCGACAAAGTGTATATAGAAGGTGGGAACCTGGTAAATGAAAATGTACAGAGCACGTTAATTCCGGCTGGCGGGTCGGCAATCGTTGAATTTAAATGCGAGGTGCCCGGGTCGCTTACTCTGGTAGATCACTCAGTGTTTAGAGCCTTCAATAAAGGCGCCCTGGCGCAAATAAAGATTGCAGGCGAAGAAAATTTCACCATCTTCAGCGGCAAGCAGAAAGACGAAGTATACCTTCCGGAAGGCTCGGCTGTGCAGTCAATTGCTGGCGGGCGCAAGGAAGAGGCTATTCCCGAACGGTCGCTGGATGAGCGCATGGTTAACGGCAAAATTTTGTACGAAGCCAACTGCGCAGCCTGCCATCAGCGAGCAGGTGAGGGATTGGCCGGAGCATTTCCTCCCCTTGCAAATTCCGACTATTTAATGGCAAGGGAAGATAAAGGAGCGGGCATTATCCTGCATGGATTAACCGGCGAAATAGTAGTAAACGGGACCAAATACGACGGAGTGATGCCACAAATGCAGTTGAACGACGACGAAATCGCCAGTATACTAACCTATATAAGAAATAGCTGGGGTAACAAGGGGGATTTGGTGACCGCGGAGTTTGTAAACGATGTAAGAATGGGAAGGCGATAGATTTATGAACATAGTGCCAGCCAAAGCGCTTCTTCTTTTTGCTCTGACAGCATTGGCGGCCACTCCCGCCGAGCCTGTTCCGGGTATGGTGAGGGTGGAAGGTGGCGAACTCATTTCCTTCTTCGAAACAAGCGGGGAGCGGACAATTGAGGTAGTCTCTTTTTTGATGGACGAATACGCCGTTACCAACGAGCAGTTTGCCTCGTTCGTTAAAGAATACCCCCAATGGTCGAAAGCTAAGATTGCCAAACTCTTTGCTGATGGTGGCTACCTGAAGCATTGGACGCCGGAGCAGGACTTTGAAACGATAAAAAAAAGCCCTGTTACCAACGTTTCGTGGCACGCCGCCAATGCCTACTGCAAGTGCCAGGGTAAGCGACTGCCCACCATGGCAGAGTGGGAATATGCGGCGGGAGCTGGTATAGAAAACGACAAGCGCCCGCTGTCGAAGGTCATTCTGGAGTGGTATAGCAAACCAACACCGCCTTACGTGCCGGCAGTCGGGTCCGGGTTCAAAAACAACTTTGGGTTGCACGACATGCATGGCCTTATATGGGAGTGGGTTTCCGACTTCAACAGCATTGTTATGGACAGCGATTCGCGAAGCAACAGTTCTTTGAAGCGGGATCTTTATTGTGCCTCGGGATCTTTTGGGGCAGCCGATCAGGAAGATTACGCAACCTTTATGCGGTTTGCTTTTCGCAGCAGCCTGCAGTCTAAATACACGGTGGGCAACCTGGGCTTCAGATGTGCAATGGACGTTGAGCAGGGATCGGAAATGCCTGCCAATGATTGAGTTATACAGTCTGTTATGTTAAAAAAATTTTTTGTAAAAAAAGTCCTGGCAATCACGCTGGTTATTTATGCTGCCTCATGTGCCAGCCCCACGCAAGAAGAAGCGGCGGAAAGTGGCGAAGTGCTGTCGAACGAAATCCATGAAGAGTCTCTTTACCAGCTGGCAGGGGAGTGGCATAGCCATAAAGGCGATACATTGCGGTTGCAGAGCCTGCAGGGGAAGCTGCCGGTAATGGTGATGCTGTTTACCCACTGCCCGTTTGCTTGTCCGCGAATTGTGGCAAATGTGAAAGAAATTGAAGAGCAACTGCCTGCCGGTAGCAAGGATGAAGTGGTGTTTGTAATGGTTTCGTTTGACTCGGAAAGAGACAATCCGGAGCGGCTTAGAGCATTTGCCCGGGAGATGGACCTGGGGGAAAACTGGCTGCTTTTACATGGAAACGAGCAGGACGTGCGGGAGCTATCGATGGTACTTGGCGTGAATTACAAGAAACAAGCCGGTGGCGATTTTGCCCATTCCAACCTCATTACACTTTTGGATAAAAAAGGGAGAATTGCTGAAAGTGTTGAAGGATTGGG
>CBFGTI010000031.1:0-40138 GCA_965651695.1 uncultured Imperialibacter sp.
CCAACGACAACGTCATCACCCGCACTTACTCAGTAACCGATGCGGCAGGCAACAGCATCAATGTCACGCAGACGATCACCATTGACGACACTACTGATCCGACAGCTTCGAACCCTGATCCGGTTACAGTGCAGTGTGCGGCAGATGTGCCTGCTGCTGATATTACTGTGGTAGATGACGAGGCGGACAACTGTGCGGGCACCATCACAGTAGCTCACACCGGTGATGTGACTAACGACAACGTCATCACCCGGACTTACTCTGTAACTGACGCCGCTGGCAACAGCATCAATGTAACGCAGACGATCACCATTGACGACACTACTGATCCTACCGCTTCCAACCCTGATGCAATTACCGTTCAGTGTGCGGCAGATGTGCCTGCAGTTGATATTACAGTGGTTGACGATGAAGCAGACAACTGTGCGGGTACTGTTACTGTTGCACATGTTGGCGACGTAAGCGACGGCAACTCGAACCCTGAAGTAATTACAAGAACCTACTCCGTAACTGACGCCGCTGGCAACAGCATCAATGTTACTCAGACGATAACCATTGACGACACTACTGATCCGACGGCTTCCAATCCTGACCCGATCACGGTTCAGTGTGCGGCAGACGTACCTGCAGCTGATATTTCAGTGGTTGACGATGAAGCAGACAACTGTGCGGGTACTGTTACTGTTGCACATGTTGGCGACGTAAGCGACGGCAACTCGAACCCTGAAGTAATTACAAGAACTTACTCCGTAACTGACGCAGCAGGCAACAGCATCAACGTAACGCAGACGATCACAGTAGAAGACACCACTGATCCGACCGCTTCCAACCCTGATCCGATCACCGTTCAGTGTGCAGCTGATGTACCTGCTGCAGACATTACAGTTGTTGACGATGAAGCGGACAACTGTGCGGGCACCATCACAGTAGCTCACGCCGGTGACGTGACCAACGACAACGTCATCACCCGCACTTACTCAGTAACCGATGCGGCAGGCAACAGCATCAATGTCACGCAGACGATCACGATAATGGGTGCTCCTGTGATAGCGGCGGGTTCGCACACCCAGCCGGCTAGTTGCGTTGAGAATGGTGTAATCGTTCTTAATGTATCTAATGTTGCCGACGGCGTCTATACCTTCAATTTTGATGGAGGCACATTTGCCAATATCAACGTTTCCGGGGGCAGGGCGTCTATAGCAGCCCCAGCCGGGACCTACAACAACATAACCCTCGCGGCATCGGGGTGCACGTCAACACAGGATGTTGATGTAACCTTAACCTGTGGTGGTGCAAATCTTAGCCCCGTTGCGGCAGACAAGAACTTTGAAATAACCATTCCTGAAGGCATATCAGCAACACTGGTACCGCTTACCTCTGACCCGGATGAAGATGAACTAAGCTACACTGTGCTTGGAAGTAGTCTTGCCGGCGGTATGCTCACAGCTAATGCCGATGGTACTTTTACTTACGTACATCAGCCCGGTTTTGAAGGCGAAGCTACCTTTACCTACCAGGTGTGCGACAACGGAAGTCCCTCGTTGTGCGACGAGGCCACAATCACCATTACTGTACTGAGAATGGATCGGGACGGCGATGGCATTCCGGATTCTGAAGAAGTAGGGGACGACCGTGATAACCCTGTTGATACCGATGGCGACGGAATACCTGATTACGACGATCCCGATGACGATGGCGACGGCGTACCTACCGAAGACGAGCTGGGTAATAATCTGGAAAATCCTGTGGACTCTGACGGCGATGGCATACCTGACTACAAAGACACTGACGACGATGGTGACGGCGTACCCACCGAAGATGAGCTGGGTGATGATCCAGAAAACCCTGTAGATTCTGACGGCGATGGCATACCCGACTACAAAGACACAGATGATGATGGCGACGGCGTACCCACCGAAGATGAGCTGGGTGATGATCCGGAAAATCCGGTGGACTCTGATGGAGATGGCATACCCGACTACAAAGACAGAGATGATGATGGCGACGGCGTACCAACTGAAGATGAGCTGGGCGATGATCCGGAAAATCCTGTGGACTCTGATGGTGATGGCATACCCGACTACAAAGACACAGACGATGATGGCGACGGCGTACCTACCGAAGATGAGTTGGGTGACGATCCGGAAAATCCGGTGGACTCTGACGGTGATGGCATACCCGACTATAAGGATACCGACGACGATGGTGACGGCGTACCGACTGAAGATGAACTGGGCGGAGATCCTGACAACCCGGTAGACTCTGATGGAGATGGAATACCTGACTTTAAAGACATAGACGACGATGGCGACGGTATTCCCACCCGCGACGAACTTGGCGACCCGAATAATCCAACTGATACCGACGGCGACGGAACTCCTGACTTCCAGGATATTGACGATGATGGTGACGGAATTCCAACCGAGGATGAGATAGGTGATCCGGGCGATCCCAAAGACTCTGACGGCGACGGAACCCCCGACTATTTGGAAGAAACATTACCGCTCGATATTCCACAGGGCTTTTCTCCTGACGGCGACGGCATCAATGACTCATTCTACATAGAAGGCATAGAAAACTATCCCAACAACCACGTGCAGATCTTCAATAGATGGGGTAACCTGGTTTTCGAAATTCGCGGATACGACAACCAAACCAGGGTATGGGCCAGTGAATCTACCGTTGGGGCGATAATAGGCGTGAGGGAGGTACCGGACGGCACTTACTTCTACTATATCGATCTGGGAGACGGCAGCGCTCCCCGCTCGGGATTTGTAATCATCAACCGGTAAATCGACTGATTCAGATGTTTTTCTTACGTGCCTGATTTTCGGTTAATCCGAAAATTCAGGCACTTGATACAGCCACCATTGTCGTTAGTCGAAATTGCCCATTTGCCACAGCTTTAATCGTTTTATTTACAATGTATTGTTCATTTAAAACGATTTTTTGTAATGAAGCTGAACAACCAAATTCGTCTCGGCCTTATTTTTTTAGCTGTATTTTTCCTAAATAAGGTACATGCCCAGCAGCAGGTAATGTTCTCGCAGTATATGTTCAATGCCATGGCAATCAATCCTGGTTATGTAGGAAGTTCCGAGGCGTTGAGCATTACGGCACTTACAAGGCACCAGTGGGTAGGCATTGAAGGGGCACCAATGACGCAAACGCTTTCAGCGCATACGCCGATCCAGCGAAAGGGTATAGCGGTGGGCGGCTTGTTTTTGAGAGATCAGATAGGAGTTTCTATCCAGAACGCTGCTTTTGCTTATTCATCCTACCGAATAAAGTTTCTTAACAAGAGCACGCTCTCAATGGGGTTGGGAATAGGCTTCAGCGATTATAAGGCAATCAATTCGCAGGTATACACAGGCTCGGCCAACGATCCCAATTTTCTTAACAACGATATCCGCGGATTTTCTCCAAATATCGGAAGTGGGCTGTATTTCAGCACGGCCAGGTTCTACGCGGGCATATCTTCTCCTTTTCTTTTAAACACATTTTATGGCGACAAAAACTCCGCCACAGGCATCGAGCACGTTCGCCACTATTTTGTAATGGCCGGCTACGTTTTCGATTTATCGCCTGCTGTAAAATTCAAACCCAACAGCCTGGTAAAGGTGGTAGAGGGCGCGCCCATACAGGTGGACCTTAATGCTAATTTTCTTTTGGACGATCTTTTTTGGGTTGGGCTGTCGTGGAGATCGTTCGATTCAATAGACCTCATCTTCGAGGTTCAAATCAGCAATAACCTGAAAATGGGCTATGCCTACGACATGACTACCACCAACCTGAGAAAGGTGAATAACGGCACCCATGAGCTAATGCTAAACTACGTATTGGGATTCTCCAAAAATCGTGTTGTTACGCCTAGGTACTTTTGAGCCATTGCGGGTTAATGAAAACTGTTGAGACAAGACTGCTACTTTTTATTTCGCTTTTTTCACTTTCGTCCGGTTGGCTACTTGCCCAGAGCGAGAAAGACGCCATTGTAAGTCTGCATGAAAGAAAAGGGGACAGGAGTTTTTTCAATTTTTCCTATGCCGATGCTATAAACTTTTATACGGAAGCACTTGCCAAAGACTCCGCCAGGAGCATACTAAGGCTAAAAATTGCCGATAGCTATCGAAAGCTCAACGACCCTGTAAATGCGGCTGACTGGTTTGCCCAGGCCCTGGCAGACACCACCCTCAGTCCCGAGCCGAATTACTATTTATACTACGCCCAGGCTTTGAGCTCCAACCAAAAATACGACGAAGCTAAAATTTGGTACCAAAAGTACCAGTCGCTGGTGTCGCAGGACAAACTGGCCAATGAAAAAATTGCCGGAATTGAAAACCTCGATAAGTTCTACCGCGATTCGGCCAGCTATAAAATCAAACAGGTAAGCATAAATTCCCAGGGCCTCGACTTCAGCCCGATGTGGTACGATGCAGGAATCGTTTTTGTGTCGAGCCGCACCGAAAAAGCCATTAGCCCGAGCGTGTTTAGCTGGGACAACACAAGCTACCTCGATCTCTATTACAGCCCTGCAATGGAAGGAGGCGACTTGCAAACGCCGGTAATATTCAACAAAAGGGTTAATACAAAATACCACGAGGGGCCACTTTCTTTCTTTGATGATGAAAAAAGGGTGGTGTTCACTCGTAACAATTTTTACAACGGGATTGCAAGAAAAAGCCAGGAAGGGATTACGAAGCTTGAGCTTTATTTTGCTGAACGAACAGAGGCCAAAGATTGGGTGAATATTCAGCCTTTCCAATACAACAATACCGAATTTTCGGTAGGGCATCCCACGATTACCAACGACGGAAACAAAATGTTTTTTGTATCGGATATGCCCGGAGGCTTCGGCGGTACAGATATTTACGTAACCTACCTTGAAGAGGGGCAATGGAGTGAGCCGAAAAACCTTGGGCCGGTTGTTAACACCTCTGGCCGCGAAATGTTTCCTTACCTGAATAACGACGATCTCTACTTCTCCTCCGACGGCCACGAGGGGCTGGGAGGGCTCGATGTGTACAAAGCCGCGCTGGTAAACGATACGCCCGTGTCGGTTGTCAATTTGGGGTACCCGGTTTCGTCCAGCTACGACGACTTCAGCCTCATTATCGACAAGCAGGGCAGGTTTGGGTACTTTAGCACCAACCGCGACAACAAGGTTTACGACAATATTTACTATTTCCTTTATTCGAAAGAGCGGTATGCATACCTGCGGGGGAAGGTCATCGACAACCACCACGGAACAACCATTTCATCTGCAGAAGTGAGCCTGCTGGACGAGGCCGGCAATATTTTCAAGGACACGCTGAGCGACGAAAATGGCGAATTCGAGTTTAGAATAGTTACTAACCGTCAATATCTGCTGGCTGCCGATAAAAGGGGGTACGAGCGTGTAAACGTGGAGAGAGCTATGGCCGAAAAGGAAGATGACATCATAGAAAATGTAGTGCTGAAGCTGGAGCCACCGCATCACGTTATTTCTATCACGGTGGTTGATGCCGACACTGAGGAGATAGTTCCGGATGCTGTAGTAGATGTGGTTGACAGGGAAAAGAATAATGCTATCGAAATTTCGCTCCGCGAAAGTTTCCACCACGAATTTGTAACGAAAGCGGGCTTCGACTACAGGATGACGGGCTCTAAAAAAGAGTATTTCACCAACAGCATTGAAGTGTCCATCGGCTACGACCACGAATACGATACCCTATTCTTTAAAATTCCTATTAAACATTTTGAAATAGGTAAAGCAATTAAGGTAGAAAACATCTACTACGACCTCGACAAAGCAGAAATAAGGGAGGATGCCGCCCTGGAGCTGGACAAGCTGGTGAAAATACTGGTGGAAAACCCCGAAATCAAGATTGAGCTAAGTTCTCATACCGACTCGCGGGGCAGCGATTCCTACAACCTGCGATTGTCTCAAAGAAGGGCCGAGTCTGCCGTAGCTTATATTGTAAGCCGGGGAATAGAAGCCGGGAGGATTGTGGCCAAAGGATACGGCGAAACACAGTTGCTGAACAACTGCAGCAATGGCGTTAATTGCACCACCGACGAGCATCAGGAAAACCGGCGAACTGAATTTAAAGTTATTTCGAACTAAGCCGTAGTGAGCGATAACTGTCCGGGAAATCGCCCGCCTGCACTCATGCTGCCAGGCGGGCTTTCCGAAGCCTCACTTCGATTTCCGCAGTTTTTTACTCGTAAGCCAGGGCCTCGCGGGTAGTGATGCCATTGGCCCTGCGGGCAGGTAAAACAGTGGCTGCATAAGAGCCGGCAACAATGATAAACACCCATATGACAATGGCCACTACCGAGAGCGTTAACGACAAGGGAGTGCGGAAAGCCATGTTGCCAATAAACCCGCCCAGGTAGGAGGATAGTACCAGTGACAATCCGAAGGAGATTAAAATGCTGAGAATTCCAATAATTAATCCCTCCGACACCACAAGTTTGCCGATCTTCCCTGGAGTGGCGCCAATAGCCCGCATAATACCGATCTCTCGTGTCCGCTCCATGATGTTCATACTCATCGTCGACATTAAACCCAGCATGCCCACCACTCCCATTAGCACCGCCATCGCCAGTAGTGAGTTAATGAGCACTTTCATGTGTCCTGCAATGGCGTTGTGGAGCAGCCATACGGGCACTGTGCCCGTCACGGGTATCCTTTTTTCTGTCAGCAACTTTTCAACTTCAAGGTTTTTTTCCCTTGCATTCTCGTTCGATCTGTCGGCGTAGGCTATTCTAAGGGTATTCACCATGTCGGCATTTCCCCGCATAGCAGCCAGAGCGTTTATCGATACGTAAGCTGTAGCCGGAGTGCCCACGTCCTCAGTAAAACCTACAACTTCCCATTCTACAGGCCGTCCGCCTACTGAAAGCGTAACCTGATCTCCTATTTTTATATGGGGTGCAATACCCCTGGCGAGTTGGTTTAATACGACCTCATCTTTACCATCAGCGGCCAGCCAGCGTCCTTCAGTCACGGTCGGGTTAAGCAGGCGGGTGGGCAACGGCAAGGCCTGCAGGGTAAAGCTGCCATGCCCCTTGTCGGGATAGGTGTAGGTAACCTCGTAATCGTTCTCTTTTATAAACGACGTAGTGTGGCTTTCCCAACCCTCTGCAATGCTTACCCCCGCAACTGTTTTTAGATCGCTGACAGTGGTGTCTGCACTTACCGGATGCGCCAATTTTATTTCCAGGTCGTACAGTCGCTGCGTGTATATCCGGCTCAGGTTTTCATTCCAGGCTTCCGACACGTTAAGGGCAGTCATAAACATGGCGCCACCGGCCCCGAGGAGTGCCAGCGTCATAACGAGGCGGGTACGGTGCCTGCCTACATTGCGGAGCGAAAGGAGAAAGGTCTCACTGACAAGGGGAGACTGCGAAAGCTTCGGCAGCCAGACACTGGTTGTGTTAATACGGCCCGATACACCGTAGTTGTCGAGGGCTTTGCGGACTGAAACCCTGCTGCCGCGAACTACCGGAAAAGCAGCTGCTACAAGGGGAACAAGAGTGCCCGACGCAACCTGCAGCAACGGTACCCACTGCGGAATGGTACCGTTGCGAATCTCCAGGTTCAGAAGTACCGCAATTTGCTGATAAAACCCCCTTGCCGCCAGTTGGCTGAGCGGGACCGCCACGAGCAAGGCAATTGCGCAAATAATCAGCATCATAAGCAGGTACAACCGGCCAATCTGGAACGAATTGGCGCCTATCGTCTTCATAATGCCAATTTGCCTTACTTGTTTCACCATCAGCGTGGCCATTGAAGTAGAAACCAAAATGGAACCCAGGATGAGTATCAGGAAACTAAATACCGTGAAAATCGACATCACAGCAGTCATTTGCCCCTGGTGCGGGTGTTTCCCGGGCGGCGGCACCTGTATTTCGTGAATTTCGTAGCCATTGCCGGTTAGCCAGTCGGCGAGCGATGCCGCCGCCGCAGTTATGTGGTCTCTGGAATATTTGTTGTCATCAACTAATATTCGCAACTGATCGAAACCCTTTGTTTCGCCGAGCCAGCGGAGAGTAGCTAGGCTAATGTATCCGTAGCCGCCTTGTTCTTGCCATGCCGGCGCCAGCCCGGCGTCGTGCACCGTACCCGTTAGTCTCACACGTTTAGGTGTTCCATGGGGTAACATTATCGTCAATTCGTCGCCTTCGCTGGCTTCCATTACCACATAGGCGGTTCGCTCTACCAGCATGTCGCCGGCCAGGGGTGATGCTGCACCCGAAATCCGTGTAACCTGGTTGAGTCGTTTGGCAGCAAAATCATCTATAACAAAAAGAAGCAATGGATGCCATTTATCGCCTACCTGCATACGAGCCACTACCGTTGCATGCCGCTCGGCTACCTCAATTCCGGGTAATTTCCGCACCTGGGCAAGCAGGTCCGTGGAAATGCTGTCTTCCAGTTCTATAGTGGCCGACGCCGGCTCTGTGCCGAGATAATTGTCAGCCATTTCGCGTTTGAGCACGCTGTAGCTCCCTAAGATTGAACCAACCCCAAACACACCTATGGCAATGGCCGCTACAAGCATCAGGTTTTTAGAGTAGTCGGTGGTAAGATCGCGCAGTACCTTATAATATCTGGTTTTCATAAAATCAGGCGGTTATTAGTTCGTTCACAATTTTGCCATCCGACAGGGCAATGGAATACTCGAAAAAGGTAGAAAACTCCCTTTCGTGCGTAACTATGATTACGGTTTTCCCGCTTCTGGCCAGGCTGGCGAATAATTCGAAGATCGCCGTAGCTGTTACCGAGTCGAGGTTGCCGGTTGGTTCATCGGCTATTACTACCGGCGGATCGTTGGCCAGTGCCCTTGCTATGGCCGCCCGCTGCTGCTGCCCACCCGATAACGCGGAAGGGAGCTTATCGGCCTGCTCCCTTATGCCCACCTTTTCGAGGATAGTCAGTGCCCTTTCCCTTCTCTCTTTTTTAGGGTAGCTGTTGCAGAAGTCCATCGGCAGCATCACGTTTTCGGCAATAGTAAGCGTTGGCAGCAATTGAAAGAATTGAAAGACTACGCCAATATTCTTACCTCTCCACGATGCCAGCTCACTCTCAGCGAGCTTGTCAATTCTTATTCCGTTAACCCATACAGCGCCTTCCGTTGGTTTATCGATCCCCGAAAGGATGTTGAGCAGGGTCGACTTGCCACTTCCCGATTTACCTGTAATGGCCACCAGCTTGCCTGCCTGAATGACCAGGCTGACGTCGTGCAGCGCCAGGAAAGTACCAGAGGCCATTGGAAACGATTTGGCAACGTGGGTCAGTTCAATGAGGTGTTTGTTCTGTTGCATAGTGTTTTTTATGCAACAATAGAAATCAGGTAAACGGACAGCGTCCGGGCAAATCCCGCCGGACCTATTAAGCCTCCAGATTTTTTTTATATGCAGACGGCGTAAGGCCTGTGAACCGTTTGAAGATGAAGTTGAAGGTGGATTTTGACTTAAAGCCGGCCTCAAGGGCTATTCCAAGCAGACTATAATTGTTCATGCCAGGGTCGGCCAGCAGCATTTTAACCTCTTCAACCCGGAATTTATTCACAAAATCGTAGAAGTTGTCGCCAATACCCTCATTAATGAGCTGAGACAATTGCGTTCTGCTTATGCCCACATCTCTGGCAAGGCTGGTAAGCGTAAGCTCAGGATCGAGATAAGGTTTTTTCTCGGTCATAAACGCAACAATCTTCGCTATCAGTTCCTGGTCGGGCTTGGCAGAGGGCCGTGCGGTGTTGCTTTCAGTCTCGGCACCGACGGAGATTTCCCGTTGGAAAAGGCCCTTGTACCCCAGCGCAAATATTGATATCGAAAAAAGGAGAGCGGTAGCTTTTGGAAGCCAGCTGCGGTCGTGCAGATGGATAACCGCAAACAAATTGAACAGAAAAAAAAGGTTGATCGCGAGAAAAACGATCATAAAAAACCTTACCCACTCCAGGTTCAGGTTCTCGGTATTGGAAACCTCCTGCTGAATAACGGCATGGTGGCTCAACAACTTTTTGTGCAGGAAAAACTGATACAGGGAGAATTGCGCTACCACAAGCACCCAAAACAACACCCTGAGCAGCCAGTGATTGGCATTTATAAATTGGTTGAAATTCGCCGAATCAATGGACTTGAACGTTAGGGAACAGAGGATAATGAGTAGAAATGGGGCAAAGTGAAGCAGTATCTTGTAAGGGGTTCTTTGGCGTTTTCCTGTAAGCTCAATTGCATAAAACCACAGTAGCGGCGCAATAAGTAAAAAAGTAGGATCTCCCAGCGAATAAACGTTTGCCGCCAGATGGTTTATAATCCTTTCGGCGTAAAGCATGTGGGCAATGCTAAACGAAAGGGCAATCAGTAAGATTGACAGAAATAAATTGGCCCTGCCTTTTCTTGCCCTGCCATTGTGTAGCAGCAAGGCCAGGTAAAAGCCCTGCACAATGCCGCTAATGGTTAAAATCGCAGTCAGCTGTTCAGCAAATGCCTTCAAGTGGAGCAAAGAATGTTCAGCCTCAAAAATGCACAATTTAGCTGGTAAACTACAGGGCCCATTGGGCTCAAATCGTCCGGTGGGATTCAGCCGGACGAACCAGCACACAAAATGGAAGCCCCAGCCATTGATTGTGGCGGAACGAATAAGCGTACACACCCGGTTTTTTATCAAATGACAAAAGTTCTAATTTAGCCGTGAGGGTTTTGAATAAAATGATGGATCAGAAAATCATTCATATCCGTAACATGGTCTGCAGCCGGTGCATCATGGTAGTGGAGCAGCTCGTGCACCAGGCCGGCATTCAGGCAGCTTCCGTGGCTTTGGGCGAAGTAAAGCTTGCGGGAGGCGATCCTTCCGGTGCGCAATTAGCGGCCCTCGACCAACTGCTAGCTCAGCATGGATTTGAGCGGATTGATGATAAAAAAAGCCAATTGCTGGAGCAGATAAAAACAACAGTAATTGAAGCCATCCATCACCAGGACCACTTCGAAATGCAGATTAACTGGTCGCATTTCCTGGCCGACAAACTCCAATACGACTACGGCTACCTTAGCCAGCTTTTTTCATCGGTTACCGGTTTGTCGCTCGAACAATACATTATCCGCCAAAAGATTGAGAAAGTAAAAGAGTACCTGTTTTACGATGAGCTGTCAGTTAAAGAAATAGCATACAAAATGGGCTATAGCAGCGTAGCGCACCTCTCTTCACAGTTCAAAAAAGTAACCGGCCTTACACCCACTGAGTTTAAAGAAAACAGCGAAAACGCTACGAGAAAGTCACTCGACAACATCTTTTAACAAGTCCCCCACTACCACATCTCTATTTCTGGCTCAGCCCTGTGCCAGCCTTTTCCGGCTGTCATTCCAGCCACAGTTGTTGGAAGTATTCTACACACTGTTGAAATGCTTTTGTAATACAAACCTCGCTGGACGCCAAATGAGGTGCAGCTGAGTAGAGGAATGCTTATTGAGGGGGAAATGGAAAAAGAACGTTCAATTTTAAATATCCAGTTATGAGTCACGAAAGAATGCAATCCTGTATTGACGCATGTATTTCATGCGGAACCGAATGTGAGCACTGCGCAACCGAGTGCCTGAAAGAAGACGATGTAAAAAAAATGGCAGACTGCATCCTTATCGATAGGGAATGTGCTTTGGTTTGCTTTTCAACGGCCCAGCTGATGGCTATTGGCGGTGAGAATGCCACTTTGCTTTGCAGCGCCTGTGCCGATATTTGCGAAGCCTGTGCAAACGAGTGCGAAAGGCACGAGGCAGACCACTGCCAGCGCTGTGCAGAAGAATGCAGAAATTGCGCCGAGGAATGCCGGAGGATGGCGGAAGAACTGGTTTAATTTCAGTCAGAAATAGCCCTTGCCGTTGTAAAATGGCAAGGGCTTATTGCATATGAAAGTTATTGCAACAACATATCTGCTCTTACTCCTTTTTGCAGTTGATCGCCTGGCCTTTGCCCAGCACGAGCAGCACCAGACTGGCGTGCAAGATACCGTGCCGGCCGGCAGCCAACAGCACCATGCCACCATGTCGCACGCTTTTTCCCAAAGCCTGCCAATGACCCGCAATGGCTCGGGCACAGGATGGTTACCCGATGCGTCGCCAATGTACGGCTACATGTTGCACGGCAAAAGCTGGATGTACATGTTTCATGGTAACATTTTCGCCCGCTACAACAAACAGGATCTTTTCGACAAGGGAAGCAGGGGAGACAGCAAAGTGGACGCTCCCAACTGGGTAATGGGCATGGGACAGCGAAAGGTAGGCAGCCGTGGGCTGTTTCGATTTAGCGGCATGTTTTCTCTCGACCCGCTCTTTGGGGGCGAGGGCTACCCTTTGCTGTTTCAAACAGGAGAAACCTACCAGGGCGAGCCTTTGGTAGACAGGCAGCATCCACACAATCTTTTTTCCGAACTTTCGGTGGCATACACGCACAAGTTTTCCTCCGAATCAGATGCCTTCATTTACCTGGCCTATCCCGGTGAGCCTGCTCTTGGGCCCGTAGCTTTTATGCACCGCCCGTCAAGTCAAAACAACCTCGATTCCCCTCTGGGGCATCACTGGCAGGACGCCACCCACATCACCTTTGGTGTTACCACGCTTGGCATTCGCTATCGAATGCTGAAGCTGGAAGGGTCTGCTTTTACCGGCCGGGAACCCGGCGAAGCCCGCTTCGGCTTTGACAGGCCCAACTTAGATTCCTATTCCTACCGTGTTTCGTCAAATCCCCATCCACACTGGGCTTTGCAGGTCTCACAAGCTTTTATCAAAAGTCCGGAAGCATATGCTCCCGACGACGACGTATGGCGAAGTACCGCTTCAATCCTGCACGCATTTCCACTTGGGCCCGGCAACTACAACATCACTTCCGGTCTGGTTTGGGGATTCAACAATGCCGGCGACGACCACAAGGAACACTCGCTTACGCTTGAATCGAACCTGCAGCAAAGCCGGTTTGCCTTGTATGGCCGTTACGAATGGATCCAAAAGTCGGCAGAAGAGCTCCAGGTTTCAGAATTTGATGCTCACAGGCTGTTTAACATCAATGCCATTACAGTTGGCTCCAATTACGTATTTGTAACGGCACTGCAAACCAATTTAGCAGTTGGGGTGCAGGCGAGTATTTACAAGGCCGAAAGCGCGCTGGATGTAGTTTACGGCAAAAATCCGGTTGCCGGCCAGGTGTACCTTCGGGTGTATCCGCAACTGATGAAGGTGGAGTGAGCCAGGAGGCGGGCCCGTTCTCCGGTTATCTCCAAATCCTCCCATTCTTGAGTAGGAACACATGTTTGCGCCGGCGAGGAATTTTATAACCGATACCGGTAATTCTGTAACATAGACCGCGGCCAATCTCCTGAATTTTGTTCAAAGCAAAATTCAAGATGGAGACTATCAGCGAAATCAACATTAAAGGCATGGTGTGCAGCAGGTGCATATTGGCCATTAAAGAAGTCTTTTCAAAAAACGGATTTTCCGCCAGCAGTGTCACTCTCGGCAAAGTAGTGTTCAAAACGCAAGTGGATGGTGGTAAGAAAGAAGAGCTGAAAAAAATGCTCTCAAGCCTTGGTTTCGACTTAATATCCGACAAAAACGAACGTTTGCTTGCATCAATTAAGGAAGCCATTGGTGAGTGGCTCGGTTTGGATGAAAATACCCGCACAAACAGCAGGCTTTCCGAGTATCTCTCCGAAAAATTCGACAAAAATTACGACTCGCTGGGGGAATTCTTTTCCAGGTACGAAGGCAAAACCATCGAGCGCTATTTTATAGGCAAACGAGTCGAAAAGGTGAAAGAACTTCTGGTTTATTCAAGCCTTCCCCTCTCTGAAATTGCATTCAAAACTGGTTATAGCAGCGCCCACCACCTTTCATCTCAGTTTAAAAAGGTTACAGGGTTTAACCCCTCTGAGCTAAGGGCTGTAAGGGACGAAAAACAAAAAATGAAGTCGGATCTGGCCGCAATAACTGTGTAACACATTCCGGGAATTGTGTAAAGCCAGGCCGTGAGACCGGAAATACCTTTGTTAAAAAAAACTCAAAATGGAAACGATAGCAATCAACGAAGTAAAAAGCACACACCCGAGCCGGAATGGTGAAGGGAACATTGCCAAACAAACCTTCCCCGTGACCGGCATGACCTGCGCCGCCTGTGCGGTAAGCGTGGAGTCGATGCTCGCCAATACTCCGGGAGTGATAAGGGCGGGGGTAAACTTTGCCACACAAACAGCCTGGGCTGAGTACGATCCGGACCAGGCAAGTACTGAGACCATGCGACAATCGGTTCAATCCATCGGCTACGACCTGATTGTAGACGTAGAAGACCCGTCGCAAAAGCAGGCCGAGCTGCAACTGGAACATTATCAGTCCATCAAAAAACGCCTTACATGGTCGGCTGTTCTTACCCTGCCGGTATTCGTCATAGGGATGTTCTTTATGGACTGGGAAGCCGGAAAGTGGGTGTCGATGGTTTTGTCTGCCGTTGTGTTGTTTTATTTCGGGAAAACCTTTTTCATCACCGCCTGGAAACAGGCCAGCCACGGCAAAGCCAATATGGATACCCTGGTGGCCCTGAGCACAGGCATCGCTTTCATCTTCAGTGTATTCAACACTCTTTTCCCCGACTTCTGGCACAGCAAGGGCATTCATGCACATGTTTATTATGAGGCCGCGGTGGTAATCATCACCTTTATTTCGTTGGGTAAGCTGCTCGAAGAAAAAGCCAAGTCCAACACTTCTTCAGCCATTAAAAAACTGATGGGATTACAGCCTAAAACAGTGAAGGCAATTGTAGAAGGTGAAGAAGTTGAAATACCAATTGCTTCGGTAAAACAAGGTTACCTGCTGGTGGTACGTCCCGGCGAAAAAATTCCTGTAGACGGTGAAGTTTCCGAGGGGCAGTCGTATGTAGACGAAAGCATGATAACCGGCGAACCTGTACCGGTGGAGAAAGCAAAAGGTGCTAAACTATTTGCCGGTACGGTCAATCAGAAAGGTAGTTTTCGTATGGTTGCGCAAAAGGTGGGCAGCGATACGGTGCTGGCGAGCATCATAAAAATGGTACAGGAGGCCCAGGGCAGCAAAGCCCCTGTACAAAAGCTGGTGGATAAAATAGCTGGCATTTTTGTGCCGGTGGTAATGGGCATTTCCATTATTACCTTCATTGCCTGGATGGTGCTGGGTGGAGACAATGCTTTTACCCACGCACTGCTGGCTTCGGTGACGGTGCTGGTTATCGCCTGTCCATGTGCACTCGGGCTTGCCACGCCCACGGCCATTATGGTGGGAGTGGGCAAAGGCGCCGAAAACAACATCCTGATTAAGGATGCCGAAAGCCTGGAACTGGGTTACAAGGTAAACGCTGTTATTCTCGACAAAACAGGCACCATTACAGAAGGAAGACCTGAGGTAACCGATTCCGTATGGCTCGAAGGCCGGTATGCTGATGTGCATAAGGGCATCCTGTTGAGCATGGAAAGCCAGAGCGAACATCCGCTGGCAGAAGCGGTGGCCAACAAACTAAAGGAAGAAAAAGTGGCGATGGGCAGCATCACAGCTTTTGAAAGCCTAACCGGCAGGGGTGTTTCGGCCAATTCATCGGGCCAAACGTACTATGTTGGTAATAAAAAATTGACCGGGGAAACAAATGTAAGCATAGCCCCCCACTTGCTGGCCAAAGCAATGCAATGGCAGAGTGAAGCCAAAACGGTGATTTACTTCTCTAATACCACGGAAGTGCTGGCGGTGCTGGCCATTGCAGACAAGATAAAAGCTACCTCTAAGCAAGCCATCGAAACGCTTCAAAACAGGGGCATAGAAGTGTACATGCTTACCGGCGACAACGAGCAAACTGCGGCGGCTGTGGCCAGGCAGGTGGGGCTGAAGCACTACAAAGCGGAAGTGATGCCTTCTGATAAAGCGGAATTTACCAAAGCACTCCAGGCGCAAGGCAAGGTGGTGGCTATGGTGGGCGACGGCATCAACGACTCGCATGCGCTGGCGCAGGCCGATGTAAGTATTGCCATGGGCAAAGGATCGGACATAGCCATGGATGTGGCCAAAATGACGCTGATTACCTCCGATCTTAACGCCATACCCAAAGCCCTGCGGCTCTCAAAGCTTACGGTGCTGGGCATCCGGCAGAACCTTTTCTGGGCATTTATTTATAACCTGATCGGCATACCGCTGGCTGCAGGTGTACTCTACCCGGTCAACGGTTTCCTGCTCGATCCAATGATTGCCGGTGCTGCCATGGCCTTTAGTTCGGTATCGGTGGTGCTCAACAGCCTCAGATTGAAAGCTGCCAAAATTTAAAATCCAATTTTCCAGATGCCACAAGTGATATCAGGTTGAGCCTGTCGGAAAATGCCACGGGGTTGTCAGGTTGAGCCTATCGGAAAATGCCACGGGGTTGTCAGGTTGAGCCTGTCGAAACATCACACAGCCTTCTCTAATCTTCATCACCATGGAAAATAAACTCAAAATCAAAAATGTAATTCGCGAAACCGAAGAGGCCATTACCATTCAGTTTGCGAACCATCCTTTACTGCAGGGTTATTCATCCGGTCAGTTCATCAATATTTCCAGGCTTGTTGGTGGCGAAAACATCAGTAGGTCGTACTCCTTTTCATCTGCGCCGGAAGTTGATGCGTTTCCTGCTGTCACTATTAAAAAAGTTGCCGGCGGCAGGTTATCGGGCCACTTGGTCGCCGGCCTCCAAGCCGGCGAATTGCTCGAAGTGAGCGAACCTATGGGAAGATTCTCGCTGCAAGCTGAAGGTCTCGACGACAAGCATCTTGTTTTTATAGCCGGCGGAAGCGGAATCACTCCCTTATTTTCGATGATCAAAACGGCTTTGAAAAAGTCACACCAAGTGCGCATCACGCTGCTGTATGGCAACCGCAATACTGATTCTGTCATTTTCCTGGCTCAGCTAAAAGCTTTGCAGGCACAGCATGCCGAAAGGTTGAAGGTGGTGCATTTCCTGCAGGAAGGGGCTCCCGTTCGGGATATTCCTTATTGCTATAGTGGCTACGTCGGCAAGGACTTGCTGGCGCAGGTGGTAAACGCCCAGGGTAGCCTTACTTCCGAGGTTTATATGTGCGGGCCCGAAGGAATGATCAATACTGTGTCGGCTTACTTGCAAGAACTGGGTTATGATCAGGGAAGAATCTACAGGGAGACGTATGGTCAGGCGAAGGAAAGGGCGAATAATGGAGAAGTTGGCAGTGTAAATTCTGAGGTCACTTTTATAAAAGGCGGGGAGACCTTTCATCTGCAGCTGTCTGCTGACGAGTCAATTTTGCAGGCCGGACTTGCCGCTGGACTTCCGTTGCCTCATTCATGCAAGGAAGCCATGTGCGGCAGCTGCAAGGTAAAGCTGCTAACGGGGAAAGTAAATATGCTGGAGAATTACGCACTGACCGACAGTCAGCTGAAGGAAGGGTATGTGCTGCTATGTTCAGGCAGGCCTGCTTCGGAGCGGATTACGCTGAGTTATTGATGCACTACCCTTGTTTAAAAGGATTAATGAGTTTTAGGCGGTCGTTTATTAACAGACCGGACTGCATGTCTTCAGTATACAACACATCTGAGTGGTTCTCTAAGGCGTTCGCTACAATTAGTGCATCGAAATATTGAAAATCGTATCGAGCAATTAGTGAATGGGCACTCTTGATAGTATCAGCACTTATTGACATCAACTTACAATTCTTAAGAAGGAATTCAGAAACAGAAACCAGTTTATTTTTATCATATTTCCAGCGTTTGCGGCAAACATTGATAACTTCGCTAAGGGCTTGAGTTGAAAAGTAAGGTTTGTTCTGAATTATTTGGAGTGAAACTATTTTTTTAACGCTGTCTTCTTCGTCGAGCATATAAAGAAGCACATTAGAATCTACTGAAGCCTTACTGCTCATAATCAGTTGCTTCATTCCGGTCAAACTTGAATCCCTGCATGTTCACCGTTAGGCCGTTTAATTCCGCCTTCAATTCATCAATTGTTTTATTTGGAGGGTCTGGTGTTGGTTCCTCAATTTCGAATGCAATGACTTCCACAGTTTTGCCGATCCACTCATCGGGAAACTGCAACGGAAAAGTTTTTTGATCAGGTATCACTATTTTTCTAAGCATGAGTCTTGTTTGAGTATGCTAATATAAAAAACCTCCTCCGAATAATCTTAGTTCTATTTCAGCTCCTTCTATTTTAGGCACAACACATTACGACGTGCTGTTAGACAATCTCTCCCATTAAAAAATCAGCGAACCCCCTCCCGAATTTTGAAATACACACCGGCAATTGTGTAAAGCCGGGGCCTGCCGCACAGGATACCTTTACATCATAATTCAAAACCAAAATAATTATGGAAACTTTCAAATTCAGATCCACAATCAAATGTACAGGTTGCCTTGCCAAGGTAACACCACACCTCGACAGTACCGAAGGTATTGACAAATGGGAGGTGGACCTCAAAAATCCTGACAAAGTGCTGACTGTTGAAGGAAGCGGAGTTACTGCCGAGCAAGTGCGCGAAGCAGTGGAGAAAGCCGGCTACTCAGTAGAAGCAATTAACTAAAGGACGTATGAGAAAGGCAATCCTGATCATGCTGTTGGCTGCCCTTACTGTGGGCAGCCTTTCAGCTCAAAACAACACGGTGGACCAGGTACTGAACGGATACCTGGAGGTGAAAAATGCGCTGGTAAAAGCAGATGCAAAACAAGCTTCGGCATTAGCGACCGCCCTGGCTGCTACCATTTCTGGAATTGAGCAACAGGCCTTTGTCGATGAAAAGGCGGAATTGCTAAAGCAAACACGGGCCATTGCATCGGCTAAAGACATAGAACAGCAAAGGGTGGCGCTGGGGCTGCTTTCCGCCAGCTTGTGGAAGGTTATTAAAGCATTTGAACCGGTCAGCCGTGCTGTTTTTTACAATTACTGCCCCATGAAAAAAGCCCATTGGCTTAGCGGGGAAGCTGCTATTCGAAATCCATTTTATGGAAACAGAATGCTAACCTGTGGCAGCGTAGCAGACAAAATAAATAACTGATTTTTTATGAAGAAGCTCTTGATAATGCTCGGCATGGCTGGCTGGTTGCCGGCTGGTGCTCAGCAACTAATTCGATACGACCTTTTCGTCACCGACACCGTGGTAAATTACACCGGCAAAGAAAGGAAAGCCATCGCCATCAATGGCCAGCTGCCGGCTCCAACCCTTTATTTTACCGAAGGCGATACCGCCGAAATTCATGTGCATAACCAGATGCACCACGAAACATCCATCCACTGGCACGGTTTGATCCTGCCCAATGAACAGGATGGGGTGCCATACCTCACCACGGCTCCGGTACAAGCAATGGCTACTCACGTGTTCCGCTTTCCGATAGTGCAAAGCGGTACCTACTGGTACCATTCCCATACCATGCTGCAGGAACAGCTGGGCATGTACGGTGCATTTATCATAAGGAAGCGGGAAGCGGATCCTTTGCCCGAGTACACCATGCTGCTAAGCGACTGGAGTGATGAAAACCCTCACCAGATCGAACGCTCCCTGCACAACGCCACCGACTGGTACGCCATCAGAAAAGGCGCTGCCCAAAGCTACCTGGAGGCCGCCCGCTCCGGCCACCTTGGCACTAAGTTCACCAACGAATTCAAGAGAATGATGGCCATGGACGTGAGCGATGTATACTATGAAAGGATGTTGCTCAATGGCCTTCCCGCGCAGGAAGCTTCTTTCAAGCCTGGCGACAAAGTGCGGCTGCGGATCATCAATGGCAGTTCTTCTACCTATTTCTGGCTGAAATATGCCGGCGGGAAGATTACTGTGGTAGCCAACGACGGCGCCGATGTGGTGCCGGTGGAAGTGGACCGCTTGATAGTGGGTGTTTCGGAAACTTACGACGTCGTGGTTACCATTCCGGCTGCGGGGAAATATGAGTTTCTTGCCACCTCCGAAGACCGCACCAACAGTGCCTCTCTCTGGCTGGGGGAAGGTGAAAAAATTGCTGCCGGTGCCATGCCTCGCCTCCGGTATTTCGAGGGCATGAAAATGATGAACGACATGATGACCGTTGGGGGCAAAATGAACGACATGGGCATGAACATGAGCTTGCAGCAAATGGACATGAACACGGTTATGTACCCTGAAATAATGGACGGCGATGGCGGGCTGGTTACGCTTAACTACGGCATGCTGAGGGCTCCGCAAAAAACCACCCTTCCTGAAGGCCCGGTAAGAGAACTTCGGTTTGAGCTCACCGGCAATATGAACCGCTATGTGTGGAGTATCGACAACAAAACCGTATCGGAAACAGATAAAATACTGATCCGCAAGGGGGAGAACGTCCGCATTATCCTCTACAACAACAGCATGATGCGGCATCCGATGCACCTGCACGGGCATTTCTTCCGCACACTCAATGGACAGGGAGATTATTCGCCCCTGAAAACAGTGCTCGATATCCTGCCGATGGAAACCGACACGATTGAATTCCACGCTTCCGAGGAATACGGCGACTGGTACTTTCACTGCCATATACTTTACCACATGATGTCGGGCATGGGGCGGATTTTTACTTACGAAAACTCCCCGGCCAACCCGCAGCTTCCCGACCCGGTAAAGGCGTTGAGGAAGGTCTATCACGACGACCGCAGGTTTTATCCGGGGGCAGAAATAGGCGTGGAAAGTAATGGCAGCGATGGAGAGCTATGGCTGGCCAATACCCGCTGGAGCCTGCAAACAGAATGGCGGGTGGGATTGAGCAGCACAACCGGTTTTGAATCGGAAAGCCACGTTGGGAGGTACCTTGGGCGAATGCAGTTTCTTATGCCCTATGCCGGCTGGGACATCCGCAGCCGCACCGGTGAACATGCTGAGGAAAACCTCTTTGGTCAGCGCAATACCAAAGACGAAAGAGGAGTGTTTTGTGCCGGCTTTCAGTATACGTTGCCCTGGTTTGTGCAGACTGATGTGAGGGTCGACCACACGGGAAATGTGAGGGTGCAAATAAGCCGGGATGATATTCCGGTGTCGCCCAGGATCAGGCTTTGGGGTATGTGGAATACCGATCTTGAGTACAGCGTCGGCGCCAGGTACATCTTAACCAAATACTTTTCGCTTTCTACGCATTACGATAGCGATATGAAGTGGGGAGCCGGAATGGCTTTTACCTACTAGTACCTTATCGGCTCATTTTAAGATGGACTATCAAAATCCTGCCTTCAACCCAGAACCCTGTGGCCTGACCCTGAGCCCTGAGCCCTGAGTCTGTCGAAGGGTCGAAGGGTCGAAGGGTCGATCTTAAGCTACCTTAAGTTTTTTGTTCGGGCCTTCAGTGAATTTTGCCGTACTAAATCAAAATAAAATGGAAAAAATAATAGCCTTCGCAGGAAGCAACCACAAGCAGTCAATCAATCACCAGCTTGTGCTGGCTGCGGCCGGCAAGCTGCCCGGCAAACAGGTAACGGTTCTCAATCTCGTCGATTTCCCGCTACCCATTTACAGCGAAGATCTTCAGCTGGAGCTCGGCATACCCCAAAAGGCGGTGGAGCTCTACCAGATTTTTGCTGAGGCTGATGGGTTTGTAATTGCAGTACCCGAGCACAATGGTTTGATGCCGGCCTTTTTCAAAAATGTTATCGATTGGTTGTCGCGCATCGATCGAATTATCTTCTATCAGAAACCCGTAATGCTTTTGAGCACATCGGATGGCAGCAACGGGGGCAACTCCAGCCTGCAGGTTTTGTTCGACCGCATTCCCTTTTGGGGTGCCTACCTGGTGAGCTCCTATTCTCTGCCTCATTTTCGCCAGCACTTTAACCTTGAGAAGAAGGAGATAGTGAATGACGTAGAAAATGGGCGGTTCACCGAAGCGCTGGCAAAATTTTCGGCTTCGGTATCCGAATCAGTAAGCTTTGAAAGCGTAATTTGATGATGGGAAACCGCACAAAAGATAAAGTTTGAACCACACTTTCATCCCTAATGTACAGCAGCATTCTACAATACGTGAGCAGATTTATTGAGCTAACCAAAGAAGAGGAGGAATATTTCCTATCCATTATCAGGCACAGGAAATACCTCAAGCGTCAGTTTGTAGTGCAGGAAGGTGAAGTGTGCAAATACGAAACCTACGTGATCAGCGGATGCCTGCGGGCGTATTTTGTAGACCCCAACGGCACCAAGCACATCGTGCAGTTTGCAGTAGACGATTGGTGGATTTCCGATTTCGAAAGCCTGATGACGGGCGTGCCTTCGGTGCTGAATGTAGACGCCCTGGAAGACACCGAAGTGTTCCAGATAGAACGCAGCCGGCTGCAAGAGCTTTTCGACCGAGTGCCTAAGTTCGACAGGATGTTTCGGCTAATGCTGGCCAAAGCCTATATGGCCCACCAAAGGCGTATTATCGATAACCTGTGTGTGCCGGCAAAAGACCGTTACCTGGGCTTTATTAAACGGTATCGCAATATAGAGCAGCGTGTGCCGCAGCACCAGATTGCCTCTTACCTGGGCATGACCCCGGAGTTTCTCAGCCAGATTCGCCGAAAGCTGTCCGAATCTTAAACTGCCTTAAGACGCTTTCTTAAGCTACTTCAATGCATGCCGTTCAACCGCCATCTAGCTTTGTTTCAACTTAAAACAAAGTAAAATGGAACATCCAAAACAATTAATTGAAGAGCTGAATAGCCTCGTTCTGCAAGGCAGGATGATGGAAGCTTTCGAAAAATTTTATGATGAAGGCGTGGTGATGCAGGAAAACGAAAGTGTGCCTACTGTAGGCAAAGACGCCAACCGCAAGCGGGAAGAGGAGTTCATCAATAATCTTATCGATTTCCGGAGTGCACAGGTTCTGAACACTGCTTCAGGTGAAAATGTGACTATGGTTCAGTGGGCCTACGATTACACCCACAAACAATGGGGCACAAGAAATTTCACCCAGGTGTCGGTGCAGCACTGGAAGAACGGGAAAATAGTGAAGGAACAATTCTTTTATGGCAACTAAAAAACTGCTGATCATGAACAAGTCAATTCTGAAAACGGACAACGGGAATATTGCGGGCACCGTACTAAGGGTGTGCCTTGCACTTGTCGTGTTCCCTCATGGAGCCCAAAAACTGATGGGGTGGTTTGGAGGGTACGGATTTGCCGGAACTATGGAGTTTTTTACAGACACGATGAACCTCCCCTGGCTGGTAGGATTTCTGGTGATTGTAATTGAATTCTTTGCGCCTTTGATGTTACTCGCCGGGCTTCTCTCAAGGGTAGCGGCTTTGGGCATTTTCGGAGTAATGCTGGGGGCGATGCTTAGTTCCCATCTGGATTATGGTTTTTTTATGAACTGGTTCGGCAATCAGGCGGGTGAGGGCATAGAGTATTTTCTGCTGGCGCTTGGCATGGCGGCGGTCACAGTGTTGCAGGGAGGTGGAAGATTTTCGGTGGACGGGTTAATTGCAGACAGCTCACGGGGCTAATGGATCTTTTGAGGCTTCATCAAGAGGGCCGCTGCCTCCGGAAATATCCGATACCGGTAAAGTAATGTTTGTAGCCTGCACTATCAATTGGCGTAGTGCAGGTTTTCTCTAATTGTTATTTATGGAAAGCAAAAGAACAAAAAGCTACCTGTTACCGGAAAAGAAACTACTGGTAACTGAATTGAGCGGCGATATCGCCATTGCCGACATCGAAACATGGGAAAGCTCCCTGCACAGCGCATTTGCTGAAATTGAAGATGGGGGGGAGTTTAAGATATTTGTGGATCTGGTGGGGTTCCAGGCAATCGACGTTCAGGCGCATAAGCGATTCCGCAACATTATCCCGCTGCTACTGGCCGATTATGGCTGGCGGGTAGGCTACCTCAATCTTTTTGAAGAGGCAGCCGGGCTGAAACTGGCTAACAAAAGAGGCATACGCTGTATTGGGGCGGCCCATGCGCACCACGATGCCACCAAAATCGGGAAATACCAAAGCATGTTTGGAACAGACCGTGAGCAGTTCTTCACCGATCCGCTGCAAGCAAGGGCGTGGATCGAACAACTCTAAAAAAAGATGACAGCAGCAGTATTAAACCAAACGACCTGCCAAATGGAAGTGCATGAGGTAGCACAACCCAAGGCTGGTACTGGAGAGGTGCTTATAAAGTTAAAAGCAGCTTCACTCAACCACCATGAGCTTTGGTCGATGAAGGAAAGAAGCATTTCAGCTCCGTTTCCCGTCATCATGGGCTCGGATGGCGCAGGCGAAGTAGTGAAGGCGGGTGAGGGAGTAGGTGCACAATGGATAGGAAAGCAGGTGGTCATCAACCCATCTCTTTACTGGGGAAACAACCCGGCATTTACAGGTCCCGATTATGAAATCCTGGGTTTTCCAACCAACGGTACCTTCGCGGAATTTATAAATATCTCCACTGAATATGTGCACGAAAAACCGTCGCACTTGTCGTTTGAAGAAGCCGCCGCTCTCCCGCTTGCGGGCCTTACCGCCTACCGGGCGTTGTTTACAAAAGGGCAGGTGCAAAAAGGCGAAAAGGTATTAATAACAGGCATAGGCGGTGGCGCCGCTCTTTTTGCACTGCAATTTGCTGTTGCTTCAGGTGCGGCTGTTTATGTTACTTCAGGAAGCAACCAAAAAATTGAGGCAGCCGTGCAATTGGGCGCAAAAGGTGGAGCCAATTACAAATCTCCCGATTGGGGTGAAAAACTCCGGGAAATGGCGGGTGAATTCAACGTGATTATCGATAGCGCGGCGGGGGGTGGTTTTCCGGCGTTAACTGATTTGGCCGCTTTTGGAGGCAGAATCATCCTTTTTGGCCGCACGGCAGGCAATATCCCTCAACTAAAGCCCCGAACAATATTTTGGAAGCAGCTATCTGTTTTGGGTACCACCATGGGAAATCCCGGGGAGTTTAAGGCGATGCTCCGGTTAGTAATCCGGCATAAAATCAGACCGGTGGTAGACACAATATTTCCTCTGGCGCAGATCAACGAGGCTTTTAGGAAAATGGAGGAAGGGCAGCAGCTCGGAAAGATTGTTTTGTCTATGGAGAATTTGTAGGCCGGCAATGCTGTCAAATTTTCACTTCTGTCACTGTCATTTTTTCAAGATAGCGTGTGCAGAACGCCGCAAACTTCGATGGCACAATGGTTGTTTTACTGTAAAGCGAGCGTGTTTTTGAAGCGTTCTAACGAATTTTGGTGTACCGGCTGTGGCCGGTCACGATTTAGCTTTAAGTGGTTGAATTGTTTAACATTAAAATTTAAAAGTTATGAGTATCGTAAGAAGAAACAGCGCATGGCCTTCATCATCATTCTTTGATGACTTCTTCACACGGGACCTCGTAAACTGGTCCGACTGGAGTAGCGAAGGCGGTTCACTACCAAAGGTGAACATTGTAGAAACCAATGATGAGTTTCGTGTTGAAATGGCGGCTCCCGGAATGAAAAAAGAAGATTTCCATGTGGAGCTTGATAACGACGTGCTCACCATCCATTCAGAAATGACAAACAAAGTGGAAGACGGTGAGGACCAGAAGTATGCACGGCGGGAATTTAGCTATCAGTCTTTCAAAAGGTCATTCTACCTGCCCAACACGGTAGAGGCCGATAAGATCAAAGCTAAATACAACGACGGTATTCTTAGCCTGGCAATTCCCAAGAAGGAAGAGGCTAAGAAAAAGCCTGCCAGAACAATTGCTATTTCGTAAGCAGTTTATACCAGGGCAAAACACCTTTTGCCCTCTTTTCAAATTGTATTAAGTCATTCAAAAAGCCATTGCTGATTCCATTGAAAGGAAACGGCAATGGTATTTCCATTTTAATGTATCGAGAACGATAGAATAAAATGCAAATGATGAAGACTTCATATCTGGATTATTACAAGCTGGTATTAGATAAGGTAAGTTTCAATGGGCACCTCTTTTCGAGGGAACACAAGAAAGCGATGAAAACGCTTCAACCTGAGGAGAGGGTTTGTCTCAACAATTGGTTGAAAACCCGCGGGCTTTTAATAAACAACGCGGCACTTGGCAATACTGAGGTCGGTAACGCCGGCAGTGTGGCAGCGTAATTCTTATTGCCCCCCTTTTTGTTGGTAAAAGGGGGCTTTTTCATTTTTTGCTTGTTTCGGGCACTAATGCGACGGCTAACACGCAACTGCGCGAAATAAGCCTTGATTTCCTAATCTCTGTCATCTGTTTCCCATTTTTTCGTCATTGATTAGCTGCAATAGTTGTAGGTAATTGGGATTACACTTACACAACAGCACCATGAACGAACATCAGATCACCGACTGGCTCCTTCAGGGCGATATTTCCATACAATACCAGACATACCGCTACATTCTGAACCAGGAGCGGGAAGACCTCCGGCACAGGATAGCCACAGAAGGGTGGGGGGCGTTATTCCTTTCTGCACAGAGGGCCGACGGCCATTGGGGCCTGAAGTTTTACCAGCCCAAATGGACATCTACCCATTATACCTTGCAGGATCTCCGAAACCTCGAAATTGCCCCCTACCATCCTGTAATAAAAAAGACGATTGAGATGATCGCCACACATGAGAAAGGTCCGGACGGTGGCATCAATCCTTCCGGGACGATCCAAAACAGCGACGTATGCATAAACGGCATGTTTTTAAACTACGCGGCATACTTTCGCACCCCACAGGAAATGCTGAAATCGGTAGTAAATTTCATTCTTTCGCAGGTAATGCCCGACGGCGGGTTCAATTGCCGGTTCAATCGCTCCGGTGCTTTCCACAGCTCACTGCACTCCACTGTGTCGGTGTACGAGGGCATTACCGAATACCTGCAAAACGGCTATGTCTATCGTGCGGCAGAACTTAAAAATGCCGCGGAATCTTCTCGTGAGTTCATGCTGCGGCATCAATTTTTCATTTCCGATCGCACCGGCGAAATCATCAGCAAAGACTTCCTCCGGCTGAACTACCCCTTTCGGTGGCGGTACAATATTCTCCGGGCGCTCGATGCGCTCCGGCATGCAGGCAGCCCTTTCGACCCCCGCATGGCACCCGCGTTGAGCGTACTTCTTGAAAAGAGAAACAGCGACCACACGTGGAATCTGCCCGCAAAGCTTGCCGGGCAGGTTCACTTCGATATGGAGAAAGCCGGTAAACCCAGCCGGTGGAATACCCTGCGAGCGCTAAGGGTGCTGAATATGTATGGCAATATGCTGCGGCCTGAGCAGGAAACCTCAACAAGCATGCGGCAAAGAACTCGGGCTATTTAAAAACAACCACGCTGCAGGGCTCCGGACGCTCATTTTTTACCAGCCGTTCACCGGGGCCACCAGCGGGCGTCCATGGCAATTGGCCAAAGCTGCTGAAGTCGGGGTAATAGCCGGCCAGGGAGAAATTTTCGAAAGCGAAAGGCTGCCCTTCGGCTCCCAGTGGCGAATCGGCATCGGCTACGTGCAGGTGGAGGTGCGGCCCCGTGGTTTGACCGGTAAAGCCCAGCCTGGCAATCACGTCGCCTTTTTTTACCACTTGGCCGGGTGCCACCTGAATGCTGCCCGGCTGCAGGTGCTCGTAGAACACGTAGCGGCCGTCCGCTATTTTCAGCGAGATGTAGTTGCCCGTAGCCAGGTCGGCCGCATACGCCGGATGTGCCGAAAGGGTAGGGCTTTCACTAAAGTCGTCTCTGGTTGTGGCCACTACGCCATCGGCCACTGCCAGTACATCGGCGCCATAGCCAAACCAGTTTTTTATTTCATTTTCATCGGCAAATGCATAGCGCCCGGCGGCGTCCAGCTTAATGAAGTCGATAGCAAAGCGGCCCGGTATGCGAGGCACGCCCTCTCGTGTGTACACCACGCGACGGTGGCCACGCTCCCATGCGTTGTTGTGAACAGCAGCCCATGCCCCGCCCGCCAACGGTGCGCCGAGTAGCACAACCCTGCCGGAAGCGTCTACCTCGACCGATTGTGCCAGCACGAATGTCCCGGAGCCGGGGCCGCATTGGTTCAGCGTAAGTTTGTGCCTTAAACCCGGCGGAGTTGCCCTTCCTGCAAGCGCTACCTCCAGGTACACCACTCCCAGGCTGTCGGGTTGCAGCACTACTGCCTGCTGGTCTGAAGTTGCTTTAAACCCTTGCTGCCAAAAGTGCTGTCTCAATTGCTCTTCGTTTAGTGTAGCCAGAGGGTCGGTTCCGGCGTCGTCAAACACCTCTAGCTTTTGTATGCACACAGGCTCATTGGCGCGGTTTACAAGCTGTAGTTCATAAACCAGATAACGCTCGCCGCCGATCTTTACCGGCTGCGGGTTGGCGGGTACGCTGACGCTAACCGGCTCCTGCCCGCAAAGCTGCAGCCAGAAGTTTAGGATAAAACACGGGATAAGGAGGAGGCGATTTATCATGGGTCAATCTTTTCAAAGCCAGGCTAACAGTCAAACATAAGTCTTTTCTGTGAGCACCTTAACAAAAAAAGCAGCTTTCGGGATCTAAAGCTGCTTTTGACGTCTCAGTTTTGATCTTGTGAATTAATTCCCTTTCCCGTAGCCGCCCAATAGATACCGCCGTAGAGGTGATCCAAAAAGGTTTGGTCGGAATAGATGAGGCCTATGTGCCCAAGGCCGGTATAGAAGGCCCTGCCGCCGTCGTAGTTGTGGTACCATGCTATCGGGTGAAAGTCGCCCATGCCTTCGCCCACGTTGTCACCCCATTTGGTTTTCGCGTCATAGCTCTTTTCATCTACGGTAACCAAAAACTTCAGGTCGTCGGCCTTGTAAGGCTTCTGGTATTCGTACCACTCGTCGGTCCAAAGCAGGCGCTTGGGAAAACGCTCCATGCCTGGGAAATTGCTGTCTACCACGTCGAGATAGGCTGTTTGCTGCTGCGGATGAATTTTAAACATCATGCCCACCATTTTGGTGTACCACTCCCAGTCGTACTCGGTGTCGGCGGCGGCATGCACGCCTACCCAGCCCTTACCCGCTCTGATAAACCTTTCGAAAGCTGCCTGCTGTTCGTCGTTGAGGATGTCGCCGGTGGTATTAACGAAAATCACCACCTGGTACTTCTCAAGCTGCTTGTCGTTGAACACCGTGGGGCTTTCCTGCCAGTCTACCGAAAACGTGTGGCGTTGTGCCATTTTTCTCACAGCGGCCACTGCCTCATGTATCGACTCGTGATGGAAGCCCGCCGTGCGGGTAAACAAAAGCGCCCTGAACTGCTGTGCCTCTGCGGAGGTAATAGCAGCCAATAGTAAAAGTAATGTCAGTAGGTTTTTGAACATCGTAGTTGCGTGTTTTTAATGAGTATGAAATTTTGCGCACTGAATTTCGACAGAAAGTTTCAGCTTACCTATAACGGCGTGAGGCAAGCGCTGTGAAGGAGGTATGAGCGGCATTTATTAGCGGTAGTTCAATTGGCGGTGTAGGCGAAAAAGGGTGGGGGAAGCCGTTTGTGAGCACACGGCGCTTTATTGCACCACCTTTTTTCCCATCAAAACATGACAGCCGTAAACCCACCGTTTTAAAATTTAAAGTGTTGGATATGACTGGCGTTTTATCTTTAGTATCGGGGGTTCTGCTCCTGCTTATCATCATCGCTGACTTTTTTTATACCACCCTGTCGGGCAGTGGTGCGGCTTTCATTACCAGGTTTATGTACAGGGTGGGTCATAAGGTGATCCATTTTGCAGCAGGGGTGGGGGGACGCAACGTATTTAGAATTAGTGGGTTGGTTATAAACCTGCTGCTGGTTTCCACCTGGGTAGTAATCGTGTGGCTGGGGCTGTTCCTCGTGTATTCATACCAGCCGTCGTTCATAGTCGACAGCGCCGGCCGCATAGCCGACGGCATAGAGCGTCTGTACTTTACAGGCTATGTGCTATCCACATTGGGGGTAGGCAATTTTTTCCCCACAAGCCCCTTTTTTGAACTTGCAACCAGTGTTTTCTCATTTTTCGGGTTTGTTTTTTTCACCACTACTATGACCTACCTTATCTCCGTGTCGTCGGCTGTGGTACATAAACGAACCCTGGCATTGTACATTCACAACCTCGGCCAAACCCCTGAGGAGCTACTGCGCAACATACTGGAAAAAGATCCTTCCTATAGCTACCAGGTTTTTTCTTCTCTTCAACAAATGATAGACCGGCACTCTGTGTACCATCAGGCTTACCCCGTGCTGCACTATTACGGCAATGCCGACGTAGCCAGCAGTTTTAGCCTTAACCTCACCATCCTCGACGAAGCCGTAAGCCTGCTGCTACGCAACCAGCAAGCAGACGAGTTGTATACCGAACTTCAGCCACTGCGCCGTTCGCTTACCAGCTTTTTGCTGCACATGGAGGAAAAGTATCGGCATACTTTGTACAGCGAGGACGCCGCCGAGCGAAACCTTCCTAAAGCAGGCGAGATTCCGCACCGGGCCCTGCCAGATGAGCCGGCGTTTAAACAACGCCGTCAGGTTTTGGGTGGCCTGCTGAGGAGTGAGCATTTTGGCTGGAACGATGTTTACTCTGGGTGAGCGTTTTTGACCACGGAAAAATGGCCGCTTTACCGTACCCGGCAGGCAACTCACCGGCCGGGTAAAAGCTCACCTCACGCTGCTTATAGCTGGCCTCACTGAGCGAAAGCTCGCTCATTGAGCCCGGAACTCACTCAACTGAGCTCGGAGCATGCCTCATTGAGCAAAATGCTTGCCCTACTGAGCAAAATGCTGGTTCCACTGAGCTCAGAGCTCACTTAACTGAGCAAAATGCTCGCCTTGCTGGGCAAAATACTGGCTTAACTGAGCTCAGCACTCGCCTTGCCGAGCAAAATACTGGCTTAACTGAGTAAAAAGCTGGCTTCACTGAGCTCAGCACTCGCCTGGCTGAGCAAAATGCTTGCCTCACTGAGCTCCGAAGTACCCCCACCCACCTCGGAGGTACCCTATCTTACTTAACAAAGTTGGTAATTATCGGTAATGTGGCGAGCCTCCAGGGGGTAATTCGGGTATGAAAAATCTCCGCACGGAGTTTTGCGACTAAAAGTTAAGCCGATAAACCTTTCAGGTGTTTGGCTGTATGCTCCAACCCACATTTTGAAAGGATGTCTATCACCTTCAATCTAGTCAACGGCGGGTTTTTGAGTTTTTCTACCTGATTTTCAAAAGCTGTCAGAGCTTTGGGTTGATTCGCTTCAATCATTTCCAAAACGAAATCATCCGGATGTTGAACAATTAAATCATACGGCTTTAAATTGCGAGCTGGAAAGTCTTTCAGATTAAAAGTGACAATTCCATTAGCATTTGCCTTTATTGCGCATGCTAAAACATGTTTGTCCTTCGGGTCGGGAAGGCTAAGTGAGGCAACGATCTTTTTGTAACCTTCTACAATCGCATCCGGAAAGGCGGAGTCCATCGCTTTTGCTGTTTCTTCAAGCTGGCTCCTATTCAGGTCAGGGCGCTTCAGCAACAAGCTTCGTATCCATTCGTTATGAATTTCTTGTGTCCATTTTGCCTTAAACAGGCCTTGTTCGGCGAAAGAAAGAATGAGATCCCTTACAGGAGCGGAATATAAAACACAAGCATCCAGAACGACTACTCTGTGTGAGATGCTGATCACTCGTAGCCTAAGTTGAGATCCTGTGCTTGTTTTGCCAAAAACCGAAGTTGACGATCTCTGTTCTTTCGAAATTTAGCTTCATAGGAAACTAGATCCTGCAGCAATACTCTTCTGTGACTTCCTACCTTTTTATATGGTATTTCGCCCTTCTCTAGCAATTTCACAAAAAAAGGTCTTGACACCTGGAGCATCTCAGCAGCTTCTTGTGTACTGATTTCTGAATCCGATGATATCAGCGTGACCGATTTCCCTTCAGCCATATTAGAAAGAATATCGAACAGCAGGATGAGCGCTTTTTTCGGGACAGTAATTGCCTCATCGCTATCCAGTAATTTGATGGTTATGCTGCCGGCTTTTGATCCTCTATGGATTCTTTCGGACGCAGCTTTAAGATTGGAAATAGAGGAGTGGGCTATTTTCTGATCGCCTTTTGTTGTTTTTTGAAGAGCACTGTTCATATACTTCAAAGTTAAGTAAACGAAATAAGCGAAACAAGTTGATGAGGCTTAGCTCCTCTGGTAGAGGCTTGTCAGAGACAGCCTCGGATGAAGTCCGCGGGGGCTTGCTAGTGCTACTTCCAAATCATCAAAAGCAATACAGGAGGCTCGCAATCGCTTCCCAGTTAATAATACTCATTTACCATCACTTTACCTCCAATCACCTGCCTTTGTTCCCTCATCATCTTCTCCTGCAAATCATTCCGATTTGTTGCTATATTAACCGCATCTACAACTATTAATCTGAAACATGAAGGCTACCAAACTACTGCTGCTACTGCTGCTCACTGTGTCTGCTTCCTACGCACAGAACCTCGACAGCATCTTTAAATCCGTCAAGTACCGAAGCATCGGGCCGTTTCGCGGCGGGCGATCTGTTACTGCCACCGGCGTAATCGGCGATCCGCTTACCTACTACATGGGCACCACGGGCGGCGGCGTGTGGAAAACTGATGACGCCGGCCAGCGGTGGTTCAATATCTCCGATGGGTACTTCAAAACAGGTTCGGTAGGGGCGGTGGCTGTTTCCGAAAGCGATCCAAACGTGGTGTACGTGGGCATGGGTGAACACGCACCCCGCGGCGTAATGACCTCCTACGGCGATGGCATGTACAAGTCGACCGACGCGGGAAAAACCTGGAAAAAGATCGGGCTCGAAAAAACCCAGCACATTGCCAGGATCGTCATCCACCCAAAAAACCCCGACATTCTTTATGTGGCGGCACAGGGGGCGCTTCATGGCCCCACAAAGGAAAGAGGCATTTACAAATCTACCGACGGCGGTGCTACATGGACGAACGTACTGTTTGTTAACGACCTCACCGGATGCTCCGAGCTCAGCATGGACATGAGCAATCCGCAGGTGATATACGCCACCATGTGGCACCACCAGCGCATGCCGTGGAAGGTGGTGAGCGGCGGCCCCGGCAGCGGCGTTTACAAAACATCGGACGGTGGCACTACCTGGGAAAAAATACACAACGGTCTGCCGAAGGAAATGGGCAAAATGGCTATTTCGGTAAGCCGGGCCAATCCCGACAAGGTTTACGCACTTATCGAGAGTGACTGGGAAAAAGAGAAAGGCGGGCTGTACGTATCGGACGACGCCGGCAAAAGCTGGAGCCAGGTAAGCAACGAGCACCAGCTGATACAGCGGTCGTGGTATTATATCGAGGTGTTTGCCGATCCGCAGGACGAGCACACGGTGTATGTTATGAGCGCTCCCGCCCTGCGGTCAATCGATGGCGGCAAAACCTGGGAAAACATCGACGGCCCGCACGGCGACTACCACGATTTGTGGATCAATCCGAAAAATTCAAAAAATATGGTAATAGCCGACGACGGAGGTGCCGGCATTACCTTCAACGGGGGGCAGACGTTTTCAACCCAATCCAACATGCCCACTGCACAGTTTTACCGCATCAACGTAGACAACGAGTTTCCCTACAATATTTACGCCGGTCAGCAGGACAACTCTTCGGTGAAGATTGCCAGCATGGCACTGGGTGGGTACGGTATTGGCCGCGAAAACTGGTCTGCTTCCGCCGGCGGTGAGAGCGCTTTCCTTGCGTTCGATCCTGACAACCCGCGGTTCGTGCTGGGTGGCAGCTACCTGGGCACTATTGAGGTGCTCGACACCAAAGCCAAAGCTGGCACCAATATTATGGCAGCACCCATACAATACCTCGGAAGGGAAGCCCGCGACATGAAGTACCTTTTCAACTGGAATGCGCCGATTATCTGGTCGAAGCATGAGCCCGGCACCTTCTACCATGGCGCCCAATACCTGTTGCGTACCCGCGACATGGGCCAGACCTGGGAGGAGGTATCGCCCGACCTTACCCGCAACCAGGACGAAAAGCAGGGCAACGGCGGCGGACCCTACACCAACGAAGCAGTGGGCGCCGAAAACTACGGCACACTGAGCTATGTGATAGAATCGCCTCATGAAAAAGGTGTGATCTGGACAGGCAGCGACGACGGCTTTGTGCACATAACCAGAGACGGCGGCACCACATGGACCAACGTAACCCCCAAAGGACTGGCAGAGTGCCTCATCAACGCCATTGATGTGTCGCCCCACGATCCCGCCACGGCTTATATTGCTACCACTCGCTACAAATTCAACGATTATACACCGGCGATGTACAAAACCACCGACTATGGCAAAACCTGGACGAACATCAGCACGGGCATCCCATACGGCGCTTTTACCCGGGTGGTGAGGGAAGACGAAAAACGCAAAGATCTGCTTTATGCGGGCACTGAAACAGGGGTGTATGTATCGTGGACAGGCGGGCGGGAATGGAAGCCTATGCAACTCAACTTGCCTATATCCCCCATTACCGACCTGATGGCGAAGCACGGTGATCTTATCGTAGCTACCTCGGGTCGCTCTTTCTGGATACTCGACGACCTCGGGCTGATTCAGCAGTACAGCGGGGTAACCAGCGCCATCACCTTGTATAAGCCCGACGACGCCATTATCGGCAACTGGGGTAGTCCGCTCAATGGCAACACTACCGACTTTGATGGTACCAATCCCTTTGTAGGTGTTAACCCAGCCAACGGGGTGGTGATCTACTACCAGCTTCCTGCATTGGCCGATTCAGTTGAGCTGACAATGGAGATAAAAGATGCGCAGGGGCAATTGGTGCGTACACTTACATCAAAAAACGACGAGTCGTTTCAAAGATATGCCGGAGGACCTTCTCCCGAGCCCGTTCTGCCAAAGCAAAAAGGGATTAATCGCTTTGTTTGGGATATGCGCTATCCCACTATGCCGGGTATTCCTACCGCCTACCTCGAGGCCAGTTTCCGGGGTCACAAGGCGGCTCCCGGTGCGTATTCCGTGAGCATAAAAGCAGCGGGCAAGGAGGCTAAAAGCGAGCTCAGCATCCTGCCCAATCCGCTGTACGAAACCACCGATGCGGCTTACAATGAGTACCACGCCTTCATGGCTGCTGCTGAAAAGTCGCTGACCGACATGCACGACAAGGTGAACCGAATGATGAAGATACGTACGCAGATAGAAACCATACTGAAAGACCTGCCTGAAGCTACTTCTGACGCAAACCTCAAAAAGGATGGAAAAGCGCTTGTGGAGAAAATGAAAGCATGGGACGAGGATATGGTACAGCGAAGATCCAAAGCGTACGACGACGTAGAGAACTTCCCGAATAAGTTTACTGCAAATTATTTATTCGCAATTAACCAGACCGAAAGCGATATACCAAGGGTAAATCAGCCAAGCAAAGACCGAATAGCAGAGCTGCACAAGCAATGGCAGGCCCTGGACGCACGAGCGAGGGAAATTTTCGATACTGATGTGCCTGCTTACAATAAGAGACTGTGGGAGGCAGGCGTGGGCGCTATGGGTGTGATGAAGGCAGCTGTAGGGAGCGGTTTGTAGCGTTACTTCGGTTGGTTGCTCCGTGCGAAGGCGGTTCCATTGCGCACGGAGCGACTCAACCAAAGCTGCTAAACAACGGCTATACTCCGGCCACTCTTTTCTTGTATTCGGCCAGCGCATCACTTAGCCTGTCGTGCGCCGTAGTGTCGCCTGGCACATTGTGAGAAGGGTGGATAAACAGCTTTACACCACGCTCTTCCAGTATTTCGGCGATGGTCACTATGGTCATCCATACTGTGGTAACAAAAGCCAGCGTAGAAACCGGCCCTACCTTGTCGAAATGCTTTTTTAAAGGCACCGACGCATCTTCCAGAGGGGCGCAGCTGTCAACAAACAAGTCAGCCACCTCGTAAAGCGTTTTTCCACTGGAATGCCTCGACTTGCGATTCTCCAGCCTGTCGCCCGAGCCAAACGCAATCACCTTCATGCCTTTTTCCCTGGCCGCCAGTGCCACGTCAATATTTACGTTGTTGATGCCGGTGTGCGAGAATATCCACAGAATGTCACGTTTATCGAAGTTGTAACCTTTCATAATCTCGGTGCCATAACCTTCCACCCGCTCAAGGAACACAAACTGTTGCACGCCCATGTCGCCAACTATATGGGTAAAGTAAGACAGGGGTAACTCGATAATTGGATGAAAGCCGACAAACCCGCCGATTCTGGGATACATTTCTTCCACCGGCAATGTAGCATGGCCGCAGCCAAAGGTGTGCACCCATCGCTCGGCTTCGATGGTATCGGCCATCCATTCTGCAGCTTTCCTGATGTTTCCCATTTGGGTATTTTCAATCCGGTCCATTACCGACCGGGCATTGTTGAGCCATTGTTTTGCGAGCATAGTAGTGTTGTTTTATCGTTCTGGTATTAAGTTACAGATTATTCCCCGGCGGCCGATTGTTTCCTGTACGCCACCACCACGGGATACAGCAGCAGGAACTCCATGGCCACGATAGCAATAACTACAAAAGGCAGTTTTCCAATACCATAGTGCTGCCCAAGCCGGCCCATCAGATGGTTGGCTAGTATATTGCCTGTAAGCGACAGTATCAGCACCACGCTCAGGGCGCTACCGGAAAGCTTCGAAAAAAGCTCAGTAGCCGCCCCAAAAATAACAGGAAACCCAGCAGCAAGACCCAGCCCGAGAAGTGCCACGGCCAACACCGTAGCATCTGCAAATAACAGGGCAAAGCTACCAGCAAAGGCTGTGGCGAGTGATAGACCAAGCATCGTGAACGGCTTGTTTTTTCGCAGCAGGTAACCCAGTGCAAAGCGGCCTATTGTGAAAAACAGGGTGAATAGTGTAAGGTTAAACAACGCTTGCTTCGTCGACGATGCGAAAGTGCCCGTCCAGTAGGAGGTAGTCCAGTTGTTCATCATCGACTCAGCGGCACTCTGCATAAAAGCAAGCATGCCTATGAGCAGTAGTGCGGGTTTGGTTAGCAGGCTTAGCCACTCAGCAGCCTTCAGCCCTTCCGGATGTTTAGATTCGGGAAAAGTAATAAGCAGGTAAAAAACAGCTGGCAAAAAGGCAATTACTCCTATAGCAGCAATAAACGTTTCCTGCCCGATCACATCCGAAAGTAAAGCAAGTAGGGCCGGTGTTAAAAGTGCGCCAAGGCCGAAGAAGGTGCCCAGAATGCTGAGATTCGAGCTTTTGCTTTCGTTAAAATCGTCGCTTATATCGGCTACCAACGCACTGCCGGCCCCATTGATAGCGCCACCGCCTATACCGATGAGGAAGAAGGCCACCTGCACCCAAACAAAGGCATTTGCGAAAGCGGTAAGTTCCATCCCAATGGCAATAAGCAACATCGAGCAACATAGTAGGTACTTGTATGAATAGCGGTCGACGACAGGCCCGAAAAAAACCGAGCCGATAAGAATGCCGACAGGCAGAGCAGTGGCCAGCGAGCCCTTGTCTATCGCCTGCAGGTTGTGCTTTGTTTCAAGGAAAGGCAGAAACGATCCCACGGAGATCATGGTCACTCCAAAAAGCAGCAACCCAACCCATGAGGCCGCCAGCGCGGTTTTTTTATTGTACTTAATCTTTTGTTTCATTCAGGTGAAGTTAGAAAGGATAAGCCGGGCTGCTCCGTAAAGAGGCGCCTCACTTCCCAGCCTGGAGGCAGTGAACTCCACCTCCCGTATACTGATCGGTTGTGCCCAACGTTTGGCTTCCAGGTAGATGTCGTCGATGAACCGAGCTGCCGGACCGAAAACACCGCCTCCAAAGATAATCTTCTCGGGGTTGAAAAGGCTTATCAGGTTTGCTGATGCCATTCCCCAGTATTGAATGGCCTGGTCGATAACGCGCCGGGCAATAGGATCTCCTTTTTCAAAGGCGTTAAAAATCTCAATGGCTTTACCGTACCCCATATTGCCCCCCGCTAGTTCCTTTTCCACTCTCACAAGCCCGTCGCCTGCCGCGTGGTATTCGAAGCAACCAAAGGTTTTATACCCTTCCTTAAATTCAGTACTCAGCGCCATCCAGCCAATGGCACCGGCAATGTCGTTTTTGCCGCGAAGCACCTTTCCGTCGACCAATATGCCCGCCCCAATGCCACTACCCACGGCCAGGAAAACCACGTTTTTGCATCCGGTAGCCGCACCTGCCCACTCTTCTCCCAGTACCGAACAGGCCCTGTCGCTGTCTATCACAATCGATGGCTTGAATTGCGGAAACTGTTCCTCCACATGCGCTCGCAAAGGATATGCGTCCCACCCGGAAATGTTTGGAGCCCACACTGTTCCGGTTTCCCGGTAGCTTATGCCGGGTACTGATATGCCAATGCCGCGAACCTGATGGCCGAGCCGGGCAGCTTTTTTCAGCAAGGTGCCGATGATGCCGATGGTGAGTTCGCCTGCCTCTCTGCCTGCCTTTTTGCCCAACAACTCATGGCAATGATGCAGCAACTGGCCCTGGAGGCTAACCAACGCTCCGGCGCACTTGGTGGCTCCAAGGTCAACGGCAATTACACTTTGGGAAAGAGTCATTGTAATGGAAAAATGGGTCCATGCGTCGGAGTTGCCGAAGCAGGCAACCAGCTAGTTAATGATAATAAATAGCGCTGATATTCGAAAGGAATTTGGTGTCGTTTGACGCCGCCGGACCCTTTTGGCGGCCTGGAAAGTGGAATTTTGATTAGGTTGAAAGTCAGCAGTCGCTTTCTGGCAGAAGGTTTCCGGCCTGGGCACCACGAATAACTGGCTGCCACCTTCCCCCTTACCTACGGCTGTCGACACCAATTTTCAGCACGGTAAACCGGCAGCCAATATGCCCTCTTCCGGTTCTATTGCCAGTTTTCATCCGTGTTTCAACACTGATAACAATTCTCTTTTCAGTTGACGTAAGTCACGGCCTGTCGCATCCTAATCCGCCATCTTTATGCCGAGAGTAACAGATGTGAAAGGCATATTCAGGATAGATAATCAGTTTTTAGAGGAAACCGGAGACATCACCCGATTTTCAGCAAGGTTTTTCCGCGAATTGTTTAAGCCGCGCCAGGAGTATGAAGAGTTTTTGCGGCAGTGCTATTGGGTAGGGTACAAGTCGTTGCCCCTTGTAGGCATCACGGCGTTCATCATGGGCCTTGTACTCACTATTCAATCGCGGCCAACGCTCGTAGAATTCGGCGCGCAGGCGCTGCTGCCTTCCATGGTGTCGGTGTCGCTGGTAAGGGAAATATCGCCGGTAATTACAGCACTTATTTGTGCTGGCAAAATCGGTTCGGGAATGGGTGCCGAGCTGGGCTCGATGCGGGTTACCGAGCAGATCGACGCCATGGACGTGTCGGGGACTAACCCCTTCCGGTACCTGGTAGTTACCCGCGTAATGGCCACCACTTTCATGCTTCCAATCCTTTCCAGTTTATCCAATGCCATCTCCCTCTACGGAGCTTACCTCGGCGTAAATATCCGCGGGCAGGTAAGCTGGCATTTGTACTGGACGCAGGTTTTCGACGCCCTCAGCTTCGGCGATGTGGTTCCGGCCCTCATCAAAACTTTCTTTTTTGGGTTCGCCATTGGCATTGTTGGCTGCTACAAGGGCTTCAACTCCAAAAAGGGAACGGAGGGCGTAGGGCGATCAGCCAACTCGGCAGTGGTGGTGGCTTCTTTGCTTGTATTCATTCTCGACCTGATTGCCGTGCAAATCACCGATCTGCTGGGACTAACCTAGAGTTGTATGAAAAATGCGCCGGTAATAGAAGTGAAAAGCCTGTATAAATCTTTCGGCGAAAACCACGTACTGAAAGACCTATCGCTGGAGGTAGCCGATGGTGAAAACCTGGCTATTTTAGGCAAATCCGGTTCGGGAAAGTCGGTGTTAATTAAGTGTATCATCAACCTTATTCAAGCCGACGGGGGCCTGATAAGGGTGCTGAACTCGACAGTAAACGAGCTCAGCCAGGATGAACTGGATAGCCTCAGGGCCAAAGTAGGGTTCTTGTTTCAAAGCAATGCCCTGTACGACTCAATGACCGTGCGGGAAAACCTGGAGTTTCCTTTGCGCAGGCACTGGAACAAAACGCAGCGGCAGCAGGGCACCGAAAAAGCCGTGCTGGAAGCGTTGGAGGATGTGGGGCTGGCTCATACCATCGATATGATGCCGGCGGAGCTTTCGGGTGGAATGCGTAAGCGTATAGCCCTGGCCCGCACACTCATACTTCATCC
>CBFGTI010000032.1:0-40033 GCA_965651695.1 uncultured Imperialibacter sp.
TAGTGAATATGGAGTCGGCCACCCTGCACCCATTGCAATCGCTGGCCGACCTGATGACGATATTGGAGCATCAGCCCCGGCCGAACCCGAAGGTAGTGCTTAGCTGGGCACCACACATCAAGCCCCTGCCGCACTGCGTTTCCAACTCCTTTGCCCAGTGGATGAACCGGGCGGATGTAGAATTTGTAATTACCCACCCCAAAGGCCTGGAGCTTGGAGAAAAGTATACAGCCGGAGCGCGGGTTATTTACGATCAAAAGGAAGCTTTTGCAGGTGCAGATTTTATTTATGCCAAAAACTGGTCCTCGTTTGCGGATTATGGCAGGTTGGTGGAGGCGCCAGAGTGGATGATTGACAGCCAAAAGATGGGCTGGACCAACAACGCCCGGTTTATGCATTGCCTGCCTGTGCGGCGCAACGTGGAAATAGCCGACGAGGTGCTCGACGGCCCGCAAAGCATCGTTGTGCAGCAGGCTGCCAACCGGGAGTTTGCTACAGAGATTGTGCTGAGAGAAATACTAAACGACTTGAGCAAGTGAAGAAGCTGACGATAGTAAAGGTTGGAGGAGGCGTGCTGGAAGATGCTGAGGCTTCGCGGCAGTTTCTTGCTGCTTTTGTAAAAATACCGGGGGCTAAAATACTGGTGCACGGTGGGGGGCGCCTGGCCGACCAGTACCTGCTGAAGCTGGGGTTGCAGCCCAATATGATGAATGGCCGCCGGGTAACTGACAAGAACACCCTGGACGTGGTGACCATGGTGTATGGAGGGCTGGTGAACAAACAACTGGTGGCAAGCCTACAAAGCAAGGGCTGCAACGCTATCGGGCTAACAGGGGTGGATGCCGACCTTATCCGGAGTAAAAGAAGGGAAGTGAAAGATGTAGACTGGGGGTATGTGGGCGATCCGGAACATGTAAACACCGGGCTACTCGGGAGCCTGCTTGCCCGGGAGGTGGTGCCCGTGGTGGCGCCGCTTACGCATGATGGAACCGGGAGCCTGCTCAATACCAACGCCGACACCATGGCCACCGTGACCGCCATTGCTTTGTCTGCCTCGTTTGAAGTAACGCTCACTTTTGCTTTCGACAAAGCAGGTGTGCTTACCGATGTAAATGATAACAGCTCCGTTTTGCCGGAGATCGACGAACAAAAGTACAACAGTCTGAAAACAGCCGGCAGCATACATTCCGGCATGATACCCAAACTTGACAACGCATTTGAAGGATTAAAAAAAGGAATAAGGAAAATCAGGATTGTAGGGTTTGCTGCCATTTCCGAAAGCCGGGCGGGCACAACCCTTTTCATCGAAAAATAAACTTTTTATGAACGCCAGCAGGGACCCCAGTACGGACGCCGGAGAGGCCATTGAACTATTGAAGAAATTGATCAGTACCTCTTCTTTTAGCCGGGAAGAGCACGAAACGGGAAACATACTGCAGCATTTTTTTGAGAGCCGGGGCGTGCCGGTGCAGCGCGTGAAAAACAATATTATTGTGCACAACAAGCACTTTGGCCATGGCAAGCCTGCCATTCTGCTCAATTCTCACCACGACACCGTAAAGCCCAACAAGGGTTACACAAAAGATCCCTTTTTGCCTGCTGTAGAAGGCGACAAGCTGTTTGGATTGGGTAGCAACGATGCAGGGGGTGCCCTCGTGTCGCTTATTGCTGCCTTCATGAATTTTTACGAAAACCCCGACCTTACCTACAACCTATACCTGGTGGCCTCGGCCGAGGAAGAAATTTCTGGTAAGGAGGGAATTGAATTGGCGCTTCCGCTACTGGAAAATGTGGATGCCGCAATTGTAGGGGAGCCCACGGGAATGCAGATGGCGGTTGCCGAAAAAGGCCTGATGGTGCTCGATTGCGAGACCAAAGGAGTGGCAGGGCATGCAGCCCGTGATATTGGGGAAAACGCTATTTACAAGGCTATTAGGGATATTGAATGGATTAGAGAACAGAAGCTTCCGAAGACCTCGCAGTGGCTTGGCCCCGTGAAAATGTCGGTAACGGTAATAAACGCCGGAAGCCAGCACAACGTAATTCCCGATAGCTGCAGGTTTGTGGTGGATGTGCGGGTAAACGACTGCTACACGCTGCCTGAAATACTTGAGTTGATTAAAAATGGAGTTTCTTCCGAGGTAGTGCCCCGGTCGATGCGAATGAACCCATCGACCATTGCCATGGACCACCCGCTGGTAAAGGCGGCTCAGCAGCGGAATATTCGCCTGTTTGGCTCCGACACCACCTCCGACCAGGCACTGATGCCTTTTTCCTCGGTAAAAATGGGCCCCGGCCTGTCGGAACGCTCACACACTGCCGACGAATTCATTTATTTGTCGGAAATTGAGGAAGGGATTGAGATATATAAGAAGCTGTTGGGCGAGGTTCTTTTAAGTTCCGAGTTTTAAGTTCTAAGGCTGCGCAGACGTCCGGCACTTTCACAAAACTTCAGGAACCAACTCAGAACTAAAAACTAAAAACTCATAACTACTTCAAAATCAGCGGTCAATGAAACTTTGGGATAAAAATATAACCACCAACCAGGCTGTTCACCAGTTTACCGTGGGCAACGACCAGCTGCTGGATATTCACCTGGCACCTTTCGACATCCTGGGCAATATCGCCCATAGCCGGATGCTGGCATCTATTGGCATTTTAACCGTTGACGAAGCAGATAAGCTGCGGGCGGAACTACTGAAGCTATTGTCGGAAGTCGAAAATGGAACCTTTAGTATTTCTGCTGATACCGAAGACGTCCATTCGGAGGTCGAATTCCGGCTCACGAAGTCGTTGGGCGATCTTGGGAAGAAAATCCATACCGGGCGCTCCCGCAACGACCAGGTGCTGGTAGACCTGAAAATGTACGTGCGCCATGAGATAGAGGAAGTAGTGAGGCTTATTGGCCGGCTGGTTTCGCTGCTGCTTGAAAAAAGCGACGCCTATAAAGAAACGCTGATGCCAGGCTACACGCACTTCCAGGTGGCTATGCCTTCTTCGGTGGGCCTTTGGCTTGGAGCTTACGCCGAGTCGCTTACCGACGACCTGGAGTTGCTGCTGGGCGCCTACCGCCAGGCTAATAAAAACCCGCTCGGCAGCGGAGCTGGCTATGGCTCCTCTTTTCCACTCGACCGTGACCTCACCACAAAGCTGCTGGGGTTCGAATCGCCCAATATCAATGTGGTGTACGCACAGATGACACGGGGCAAGCTGGAGCGCTCGACGCTGTTTGCAATGGCTGGTGTGGCTCAGTCGCTCGCCAGGCTGGCCTACGACAACTGCCTCTATATGAGCCAAAACTACGGCTTCCTTTCATATCCCGACGACCTTACCACTGGCTCCAGCATTATGCCGCACAAGAAAAACCCCGACGTTTGGGAGCTGATTCGCGCCAAATGCAACGAGGTATCGGCTATGCCCACGGTGGTGCAGCAGGTAACGGGCAACCTTCCGTCGGGCTACCATCGCGACTTCCAGGTGCTGAAGGAGCACCTGATGCCCTCGCTTCAGAGGCTGAAGGACTGCCTTGCCATGACGCACCTGATGATAAGCCAGATGAAAGTGAAGACTGACCTGGTGGGTAAAAAGGAGTATGACTATTTGTTTACTGTAGAAAAAGTAAACCAATTGGTGCAAGCGGGCTTGCCTTTCAGGGAGGCTTATCGCGAGGTGGCCAAAGATATAGCCAATGGCACCTACAAAGCCAGCCGAAACATTAGCCATACACACCTGGGTTCAATCGGTAATTTGGGCAACGAACGGATACTGGAGATGTTGAATGACAGGGTGGCTTCGTTTGAGTTTGAGAGGGTGGAAGAAGCATTGAGGAAGTTGCGCGAAACTGTGTAAGGCACACTACCTCGCGGCAGTCTTCCGGGGTTTGGTTTAATGCAAGCGGGACGCTTGGCTGGGTGGTGGTCCAAGCGAGACGCTTGAACCAGTGCGAATTTGGCTGGAAGTTATATGAAATGAACAATATCAAACTCATTCAGGGCGACATAACCAAATTGGATGTTGACGCCATTGTAAACGCAGCCAATTCGTCGCTGATGGGTGGCGGCGGCGTAGACGGGGCTATCCACCGAGCCGGAGGCCCGCGGATACTGGAGGAGTGCCGGCAAATAGTAGCCCGGCAGGGTGGCTGCAAAACCGGCGAAGCGGTGATCACAACCGGCGGCAAACTACCTGCTAAATATGTAGTTCACACAGTAGGGCCTGTGTGGAATGGCGGGCAAAATGGTGAACCTGAAAAACTTGCCAACTGCTACAGAAATTCGCTCGCCCTGGCGGCGACGCACCAGATCAAAACCATCGCCTTTCCCAACATCAGCACCGGCATTTACGGCTATCCAAAACAGGCGGCCGCTGCCGTGGCTGTGGAAACGGTCAGCTCATTTCTTCAGTCTCACCCCGAACTCCAGGTAACCTTTGTTTGCTTCGACGAGCAGAACTACCGCATTTATGAGCGGCTTCTGACGGGCAAAGGCTAGTGCGGCTTTGCGATCTGCCTTAAATAATTTCCGGTTCAAGGCGGCGCGAAAGCTGGCTCTGCCTTATAAGTTGTGCGATGCAGCCTTTTACTTTAACAAAACACCATGGTCTTTTATATGAAACACCATGGTCTTTTGAATAAAACACCATGGTCTTTTCATAGAAACACCATGGTGTTTTATAGTTTTTAAAGCTTTAACTGGGGAAAGTTCAAGGCAGATTTGAATAAAGTAAAAGCTGGAGTGAGGAAATAATGAAGCTTTTACTGTGAGCGGTTGTAGTGCTACCTGAACAAAAGACGGCGTGTAGCTTGAAAGGGACAATCCTGCCCCTACAGCACCTCCTTCTTCTCAATCAGCTCCTTCAGTTCCTTTATCTCTCGCTTTAGCTCCTCCAACTGCCTGGCACCAGCCACTTCTGCAGATTTGCTTTCGGCGTCCTGGCCGATGAAAAACGAAGATAGGGTGGCAGTGACGTATCCGAATACCGCGAATGCGTACAACCCAAGCACTACGCACAGAATGCGCCCCTCCAGCGTTTTGGGCCAATATTCAGAGCCCATAGTGGTGAGTATCATGCCTGTCCACCAGAGCGAACCCGAATAGGAGGAAATGCCACCATCTACGCCCCTTTCAAAAGCATACATGCCCGCCGCACCGCCAAAAAGCACAATGAGAGACAGAACCACTACGTAGCCGAAGGCCCTTCGCTCCATGGTGGCCGACAACGCCCGCATGCCCCTGTTGAGGCTGCCGAGCACCCGTACCAGACGAATGCCTCTGGAAAACCGCAGTATTCGGAGCACTCGGAAAATCCGGAACACCCTGAGCGCCGGAATGGCCAGCGACACGATGGTAAGCACATTTTTTTTCAGAAACTTCAGCTTGACGGGAGCGAGGATAAACTTGATGATAAAGTCGACGATGAAAATAACCCAAATCACCACACCCACGGTTTCCAGAAGCGGGCTGCTTTTGTAGGCAAGCTCAATAATGAGCATAGCGAGCCATACGAAACCCAGCACTATTAAGGGTATCTCGAAGAAGCTTTCGAACCTGTTGAGCAGCTTTTTTCGCTCCTTGCGTACTTTCTTATTGGACGGCATTTTCTGCAGCTGATTGAATTAGTTACAGAACGTCCTTTTCAGGAGATAGTGTTTATGTTTTAAGTCTTTTAGTCCGTAAGTCTTTTAGTCCGTAAGTCTTTAGGTCTGTAAGTTGACAGGTAAGGTCGGTGAGCTGGCGCTGTTGGCTGGCTCGAACTTAGATGCTCTGCATTTCTGTTTGGGTTGCTACCATTTCGGCAACGCTCACCAAGCGCTCGGTTTGATGCGCCACCGCTTTTTTAGCTACACCTTTGTCTATTTGCATGTTGCCTTCCTGATCTACAGCCACGCTGGTGCCGTATGGGTTGCCTCCCGCTGCGTATACAGGGTCGCCGGTGTAGCCGGGCGTTACCACTATGGCGCCCCAGTGGTACATGGTGGTGTACAGCGAAAGAAGCGTACTTTCCTGTCCGCCGTGGGGGTTCATGGCGCTTGTCATGGCTGTTACTACTTTGTTTACCAGCTTGCCCTTTGCCCACAGCGGACCGGTAGAATCCATAAACTGTTTCATTTGTGCCGGCATATTTCCATACCTTGTGGGCACGCTAAACACTACAGCATCTGCCCATTCAAGGTCGCTGAGCGAAACTTCTTTTACATCTTTGGTGGCCTCGTAGTGCTTTTTCCAGCTGGGGTTTTTCGCTATTTCTTCCTCCGGGGCCAACTCCTTCGCCTTCCGCAGCCTTACTTCTGCGCCTTTGTTTTCTGCTGCTTCTTTGGCCCAAAGCGCCATCTGATGATTGTTGCCTGTAGAACTGTAATAGATAACAGCGACTTTAAGATTTTCCATGGTTTTGTTGTTTTGTTTACCTTACAAAAAGGGGGGAAAACCATGCCAACGCCCCAGTGGGCGTTAAAGCGGCCTTTAGTGTGTGAAGCTGTTGCGAATTATTCACACAGTCTTGGAAATGGGACAGAAATGGGTGCGAACCTAAAATATGCGAATTGATACCGGTGGCAGAGCTTCTGGAAATGTGATGAGTCTATTCAATCGCTGTTAGGGAACATGAATTCGCAAATAAACTGGAAGGTCACTTGACTACTTTCCAATAATTTTTTTCCGGTGATGGGCTCCCCAGTTTTGTAAGGACAATATGACCGAATCGAGCGATAATCCATGTTCAGTTATTGCATATTCTACCTTTGGTGGAAAGGTGTCATAAACGGTTCTTGCGATAAGCTGATTCATTTCTAATTCTTTTAATTCCTTTGAAAGTGTTTTGTCTGTTATCCCCGGTATTTCATTTGAAATCTGCTTGAACCTCTTATTGCTATATTTCAAAGACACCAAAATGGGTAACTTCCATCTCCCATTTAGAACCTCCAGGGCATCGCCTACTAACCTAATGCACTTTGCACATTCTATTTGATCCGTGTTTTTCGCCGTTTCCATTGTATTAACTCATGCTATCCAAAATGGTAGTGCTATCCAAAGTGATAGTACTACATAATGGAAAGCAAATGTACATAGGTTTGTGCTGTATCAGCAAACACAAAGAAAAATGGCAAATCAAAAAATGAAAATCGAAATCTGGAGTGATGTAACCTGTCCATTTTGTTTTACGGCTAAGCGGAATTTTGAAAAAGCACTAGCTCAGTTTAAAGACGGAGACAAAATTGAGGTTGTTTGGAAAAGTTTTGAACTCGCACCGGGATTGAAAACAGATCCTACTAAATACGTTCCTCAGTTTCTGGCAGAACTAAAAGGTATTACTCTTGAACACAGCAAAGCCATGATTGACAGTCTTTCGAACTCGGTAAAAGAAGTTGGACTGGAGTTTAGATTAGACAAAGCAATTCCAGCAAATTCATTTAATGCACATTGCTTTTCCCATTTTGCAAAAGACCACGGCAGGCAAAGTGAGGCCGAGGAGAGCTTATTTAACGCGTATTTCACCAGAGGATTGAATATTGATGACATGTCGGTTTTATCGGAGTTGGCCAAAGAAATTGGGCTTGATCAAAACTCGGTAGATGAAATGAAAGGAACTGCAAAATATGCAGATGAAGTGCGACAAGATATTGATGAGGCGAGAGAATTGGGTATAACAAGTGTTCCTTTTTTTAGATTTAATGCATCAACTTCTCTTTCAGGTGCTCAGGATAGTAGCATTTTTTTAGAAACATTGGAGAGCGCATTTGCCTTGTGGCAATCTCAAAGCCGTCTTGCAAATACCGAAGCGATCACTGCGAGATCGTGCGAGATTGGAGATGAATGTAAATAGTCACTACCAAGGGAGTTAAATCACTCCTATAAATCAAATAGGGTAGTAGCGGAAAAGGTTTATAGAAACTGTTTTGCTACTTACCTTATTTGCGACTACTCCGCCTTCAGCGTATCCACCGGATTTACCAGCGCCACCCGCAAAGCTTGCCACAGCACCACTACCGCCGGTGTTTTTTTTTTAATTACCTTTTTCAATAATGGCCTTAAGGGCCTCCAAATCCTTCGTATTGGCTTTCCGCATCATCATGCTCATAAATGGCGCGAACAGCTTTGAAAAACCGCTGGGGTTCCTGCGGTTGCGAAGTGTCATAATGGTAGTGCCGGTGCCGGAGGCCGCCCATTCGTATGTTGTTTCCATTGGGAAAGGGCCTTCAGCGGTCTTCATCACTAATTTCTGGCCCGTCATCTCCGTCACCTCATAGGTGTAGGCAAGCCGCTTACCCAAAAAGTGAGCAACAAAAGCAACTTTAGAGCCCACCGTTAGCGGCTTTGCTGTTTGCCATTCAACCGACTTTATGTTTTCGTACCACGCTGTGGCGTTGTCGGGATCGGATGCATATGCGGCCACTGCCGCAATAGGCTGGTGGATGGTGATTTGGGTGACTACGTCTACCATTTTGGTTTTGTTAGTGTTTGCTGTAACGACGAACGGCTTGCACAAAACGACACAACCTTCTCCGGAAATTTAGCGCTAATTCACATCTTTGCCCTCTTTCAGCTTCTGTATCATGGTGGCCACGCTGTTTTTATTCAGATTGTCGGGCGCTTTGGGCAGTGCCGCTTCCATGTGTTTCAGGGCATTTTTGTAGTCGCCTTTGGCCGACAGCGCCCGCCCCATGCCCACGTTGGTGGTAAACTCGCCGGGGTATTTGTCGTAGTTCATTTTAAAAACCCTGATGGCTTCGTCTGTTTGGCCACCGGAGAGCAGGGTACGCCCGTAGTAGTGCACATCGAGCATGCTTCCCATTGGCAAGGCCTCGTCCATTACCACTTTTGCTTCGTCGGTTCGGTTCATCTTCATCAGAATAGCGGCTTTGGTGCTCAGCGTTCTGAAGTTCTTTTCGCCCATTATTCTGAAGTAAATGGCGCGGTCCATCCATGCCAGCGCCTGCTCCAGCTCAATGTTGTGCTTTATGCAGTAGTTGGCCGCCTGAATGTAGTCGTAGTAAGGCCGGGTGGTTCGGAAGTCGTTTTTAAACGCCGCAATTTGTAGTGCCTGCACATCGGCTTCCACTTTAAACGGGATCATGCGCTTTTCCCACGACAAAGCAATGGTAGCCGAGTTGTCTGTCTGGTCGTTGAACTCATACTTCAGCCACTCCACGCTTTTTTCCAGCGGTACGTTTTTTACCGGCACACGCAGTGCATCCTCGGCAGGTTCGTAGTAAAAGCTTCCCCACGAGTTATTGACCTTCGAAAATATGAGTGTGCTTTCCTCTTCGTCCAGTGCGATAAAAAAGCCATAGGTGCCGGCGGGCAGGTCTTTGCCTTCAATTTTTACCGGGTGTGAGAACGACATGGTGGTGTTTTCGTTGGCGCCGGCGCGCCAGGGAGCTGCATTGCTGGTGCCATGGCCCTGGTCGGCGAAACCGTAGTGTGCTACTGGTGTGTTCCAGATTTTGCCTTCACGGCCTTTTACACCCGGCCGGCTGTAGTTAATGGCGATTTTAACGATGCCGATTTGCTCCGACACCGAAGCCTTCTTGTTACCGCCATCGGGTTCCGAGGTGAGCGGCATAATTTGCGCAGTGGCAGCCGAGGATACGAGTAAGAAGAATAGTCCTGCAATAATTGAGTTTTTCATAAGGGTAAAAGTTAATGTTATACTAAAGGAGGAAAATGGCGGTGATATTTCAAAGTAGCTGAGGAAAATACCCCTGGGTGGGGGAGAGGCAGTGGCAGGAGGCAGGAAGCAGCGGCAGTCGGTAGCTGCAGTCGGCAGTAATCTGTGATCGGTGTGACCAGTAATCGGTAAGCAGTGGAAGTCGGTAGTATGGACGCAAATCCGAGATCTGAAACCCTCCGGTGGCTCATAACTGGCAGCGCCGCCTCGTCTCCGCCAACATTAAACATTAAACTCTTAAACAATAAACTCAGAAGCTTCCAGCCGCCTCGTCTCCGCCAACATTAAACATTAAAACTCTTAAACAATAAACTCAGAAGCTTCCACTCAGCTCCAAACCATGCAGCGCCGCCTCGTCTCCTACAACTCAGAACTCAGAACTCAGAACCCAGAACTCAGAACTCATTTCTTATTCCGAATATAAATCAGCTTAATCTTCCCACTCTGATTTTCCCTTTCCGCTATTTCGAACTTTTGCAGCGATTTGATAAGTGGGGTGAGCTTGGGGAAGCCGTAGTTGCGGGAGTCGAAGTTGGGTTGCTTTTTCTGCAGCAGGTTGCCCACGTCGCCCAGAAATGCCCAGCCGTCGTCGTCGCCAAGGTCGGCCACGGTATCGGCTATCAGCTTCACCACCTTGGGCGTAATGCGCTCCACCTGGTTAATTTTCACGGCCTTTTTCTTCTTTTTGTCGGTCGTAGCTTCCTCCTCTTTCACCTCCTTGGAGAGGATCTCGATGTAAATAAACTTATCGCATGCCACTATAAACGGATCGGGGGTTTTCTTTTCGCCCATGCCTATCACCTTCATGCCCGCTTCGCGCAGGCGGGTAGCCAGCCGGGTAAAGTCGCTGTCGCTGGAAACCAGGCAAAAGCCCGTCACTTTTTCTGAATACAGGATGTCCATGGCATCGATGATCATGGCCGAATCGGTGGCATTTTTGCCGGTGGTGTAGCCGTACTGCTGTATGGGCGTAATGGCGTTTTCAAGCAGGATGCTCTTCCATTTGCTCAGGTGCGGTTTGGTCCAGTCGCCATATATCCGTTTGATGGTGGGGTTGCCGTACTTGGCTATTTCCTCCATCATTTCTTTAATGTAGGCGGAGGGGATGTTGTCGCCGTCGATGAGTACGGCAATTTTGAGATCATTTTCCATAGGTGAAATGTGAGGGTGAGCGCATGATGCAAAGCTACTGGTTTTAAGCTTCTTTAGTTTTAACGAGCAAAGTGCGGTGGGAGGGGTGTTGGACATCTTTGGCGTTGCAGACTGCCTCGGCCACCATCATTCAGAGGCACGAGGAATCTTCTAAAGAGGCGCAGTCAGGAAGGCCCGTGCAACCTCCGGAGGCCTTTCATAACGCATAAGATCCCTGTTCTCGGATAGCGCCCAGGCCGGGCCGGATTGCTGTGACCGCCGGCCGCATTGGATATGTGCAAAAAGAAGCATAATATTATTAACCTTTTCAAAGCACCGGCTGTGATTTTTTAGGCAAGCTGAAGTAGCGTTTTATTAAGCTGAAAGAATGGTTTCAGGTCACCAGCCTGGAGGTGTAAAATACCACGTGAATATGTTGCTTTTACGACATCTACTCACGACATCCGAATGTATAGTGCCGTAAGGTGCGCAAACGCCAGTGCTATGCCCGACTGTTAAGGGCACAGAATAAATAATTGAAAAGTGAAAGAAAATAAACAAGACATCAACAGATTCTTTTACCAGCAGGCATCCAAACTGGCTAGAATTGGAAGTTGGGAATTTGATGTGGTAACCGAGAAAGTTTACTGGTCAGAAATGGTACACGAACTCCACGAAACAAACCCAAAAACTTTCATGCCTAATCTAGCAACAGCCCTTAGTTTTTACCGGAATGATTTTCAGGCAATGGTAAATGAGACTTTACAAAGATGTATTGAAACTGGTGCTGCATTTGACTTTGAGGCTGTTATAGTCACTAAGAAAAAGAATGAACGATGGGTTCGGGCTATTGGAAATGCAGAAATGATCCATGGGAAATACCGGCGGATATATGGCAGTTTCCAGGATATTCATGCTTCCAAGTTGCTGGAGCTCCAGATCCGTGAGATATTGGGGAGTATATCTGATGCTTTTTATGCAGTGGACAAAAACTGGAAATTTACTTATTTCAACAAGGAGGCTGAGAACTTACTCTTAACGAAGGCTGAGCATGTTTTGGGTAAGAATATTTGGGAATTATTTCCGGCAAGTGTGGGTACCGCCATTCAAAAAACGTATCGAAGAGTAGCCCGCTCAAAAAAAAAGGAATCCTTTGAATACTATTACCCGGGAAACGGAAAATGGTATGAAATAAATGCCTATCCATCGCAGGGTGGTGTATCTGCATACTTCAAGAATATAGATGAACGTAAGGAGGCGGCAGAAGAACTTCAAAAAGCCTACCAGGAGAAAATCAACGTACTGGAAAGTATCGGAGATGCTTTTTTCAATGTAAACAAAGATTGGGTAGTTACTTATTGGAACAAAGAAACCGAAAAGGTTCTAGGCAGGAAAAGGGACGCCATCATTGGCAGAAACCTTTGGGATGAATATCCCGAGGTTGTTGAAACTGGCTTTTACCGCCAATATCATAAAGCCATGGAAACTCAGGAAAATCTGGCTTTTGAAGAGTTTTACCCGGCATTGAATAAGTGGTTCGAAGTGGCAGTATATCCTTCGACCAGTGGACTGTCTGTTTATTTCAAAGATGTAACACTGAGAAAAGAGTCGGATATTCACCTGCGTCAAGCAAATGAACGATTTGAAAAAGTTACCGAAGCGACGAATGATGCGATTTGGGATTGGAATATCTTAGAAAACACTTTGTATTGGGGGGCCGGTTTCAAAAGCCTGTTTGGGTACCAAATTGAGAAAACCACTCCAACTTTAGAGTCATGGACCAAGCACATCCATCCTGAAGATCGGGAACGGGTACTGCAAAGTATTTATGGAGCACTCGAAAAACCTGACCAGATTAACTGGATTGCTGAGTATCGCTATCAAAAAACTGACGGTACTTTCGCCGATGTTATCGACAGGGGTACGGTGATCAGAGATGAAACAGGAAATCCTATCCGCATGGTAGGAGCCATGAATGATATCACTGAGCGAAAGAATTTTGAAATAAGCAGAAGTAAATATGTGAGGCAAATTGAAACACAGAATGAAAAACTCAAGAATATTGCCTGGACCCAGTCGCATATAGTGCGGGCTCCTCTTGCAAGAATGTTGGGGATTATGCAAGTCATTGAGGATAGTAAGGAAAGTCAGGATGATATTTTAATGTGGTTAAAACATTTGAAAGATTCCGCAAATGAATTGGATGAAATTATAAAGAAGATGGTAGCTGAGGCACAAGATTTAGAATGAACAAATGAACAGCACCGTACTTATTTAATAAAAGACACAAGGTGGCCGTGAGGGCGATCTCTCCGCCTGAGCAGTAGCGACCTAAACTCTTAACCAACTGATCTTTACTCCCCCTTTAGCCTTGCAGACCGCCGCAGTCACCGTCATCCCGAGGCACGGACCGGGCGGAGCCATCTTCTACAGTACCGCAGTCAGGAAGGCCCGTGCAACCTCCGGAGGCCTTTAGGATCGTAGAAGATTCCTCCGTTCCACGCCGGACGGAATGACCCCTACCGCTGACCTCTGCTCTTAACTCCATCTTAGCCGTGCAGGTCGCCACGGTCACCGTCATCCCGAGGAACGAGCCGACGTGGAGCGGGATCTTATACGGAATCGCAGTCAGGAAGGCTCGGCAACCTCCAGCAGTCTTTAGGATCGTAGAAGATTCCTGCGGAATGACCCCTACCGCTGGCTTCTGCTCTTAACTCCATCATTAATTGGCCTTGCAGGCCGCCTCGGTCACCGTCATCCTGACGCAGGAAGGATCTTATGCAGTAGCGCAGTAAGGCTTGCGCAAACTCCCGACCGCTTGCCGCATTGGATATATGCAAAAAGAACCATAATATTAACAGCTTTTTCAAAAGCACCGGCTGTGATTTGGGAAGTGGAGGTGGAGATTTTTTAATCGGAGAGAGGCTTACGGGTAGTGTCCGGGAGATGTAAAAGCCACCAGGTAAATGGTAAATATGTTGCACTTCTGACACTTACCGGTAATCTCCGGAGGTATTGGGTACTGGTGATACAGATTGAATTGTTGGCGGGAATTTAAAAATTTAAGACAATGGGGTATTCAATTGGAGTGATTGCAATCAAGGGTAATCACTTAGACAAGGCGGACAGACTATTCAGCACGTTCGACTACATTGACAACGGCGAAAGTCAAAACTATTCGACTTGGAGTGAGGCAACAAAGTTTTTGGACGACAACTATTTTGACTACGCAAGTCGGGACATTGCACTGCGAGGAATTTGGGTAGACGACGGGTGGACAATTATCCACGACCCGGAAATGGTTGACTTATTAGAAAGTGAAAAAATAGAAATGATTTCCAAAACAATTAACGCTGACATTTGGACTATTCTTCTCCAAACGACTTCGGGGTCATTTTCATTTTCAAAGTTTGCACCAAACCGACAAAGACATTTCTTTGTTGTTGACGGACAAATAGCCGAGAACGAAGGGACACCCTTGCCGGAAGAAATGGGACTAAATATTAACGAGAAGATGTTTGATGACGATTTAGAATCATTGGCTAGGACTTTGGGGTTTAAAATCAAACCCGACAAGACAGGTGACTATGTCGTAAAGTATTTGAGTTACAACGATCAAATGAAAGAACAACTTGCTCAATTCAAACAAACGACAAAAGCAAAGACGACTGAAAGCAAGCCATGGTGGAAAGTTTGGTGAAACCTTTTAAACTACCGCCAACAAACGGCTATATAGCCTCACTTTTGGTTAACAATTTTTTAAGAACAAGTACCGCTGCTTGGCCAAGTGTTTCCGCTCATTAAAACCCCACCCGCCACCTTCCACCACTATAGAACTAACATCTAATAAACAACCAAGAAATAAAATGGCACTCATCAATCCTCACATCAACTTCAACGGAAATGCCGAAGAAGCATTTACATTTTACAAATCAGTTTTTGGCGGAGAGTTCACGAAAATTGTCCGCTTCAAAGACATAGCAAGCGATGAATTTCCAGTGGCAGAACATGAGGCAAACAAAATAATGCACATTGCTTTGCCTATTGGAAAGAGCAGTTTAATGGCAAATGATGTTCCGGAAGCTATGGGACGGACGAATGAAAACGAAAACAGAAGTAAAATTTCAGTAACAGCCGAAAGCAAAGAAGAAGCCGTCAAATTGTTTAATGGACTGTCGGCAGGTGGGCAAATGGAAGTGCCTATGGAGGAAAGCCCTTCGGGTGCTTATTTTGGTATGTTTAGAGACAAATACGGCATAGAATGGTTGGTGGCTTTTGACCCGGACTGAACCGTTTATTCGCCTCAAAAAACAAGTGACTGACATGCAACGCTCTTCACAAGCTGAAAACATCCTGGCTCAAATCGATACCAAAACCAAGCTGGGGGACTTGCGGAAAATCGCTAAGGAAATCAAAAAGGACCACGCACTGGCTATGGAGCTATGGGCCACCGGGAGTTTTTTGCCCAGGCAATTGGCCATTCTGATTATGGACAACAAGCTTCTTTCGCAGGATTTGATCGATAAGCTTGATAAGGATATGCAGACGCATCCATTGGGCGAGCGAAATCAGCTGATGGATTGGCTAATGGCCAACCAGCTTATGAAGGACAAAAAGACAATTGCGCTGATTCAATCGTGGGAAAACAGCCCTTCCGCACTTCAACGACGCACTTATTGGTACTACCAGGCACGATTACGATGGATGGGGCAGCCGCCCCCGGTAAATACGCCCGAGTTGCTTTCAGCAATTGAGGCCCGTATTGCCACGGAAGAGCCTGAAGTGCAGTGGGCCATGAATTTTACCGCAGGCTGGATTGGCGTGTATGAAAAAGCGTATCGAAGCCGGTGCGTCGCTCTTGGCGAGCAAACAGGGCTCTATAAAGGTGAAATGGTATCAAAAGGGTGCACGCCCAATTATTTGCCGGAGTTCATCGCCATGGAAAGCAGCAAGCGGAATTTGTAATTACTGACCTCTGCTCTTAACCCCGTGTTTAGCCAGACTGCATCGGTTACCGTCATCCTGCAAGGGATCTTCTACAGCAGCGCAGTCAGGAAGGCTTGTGCAACCTCTGACGGCCTTAAGATCCTGTTCTCGGGGCGCGCCTTGGCCGGGCCGGATTACTGTGGTCACCGACCGCATTGGATATGTGAAAAAAGAAGCATATTATTATCAATCTTTTCTGTGGCGTCGCTAACGATTTTTTTAAGAACGAGAGAAGGACGAGTTTTGAGCCTAGTCGAATGGCTTTTGGACGACGCGCTAAAAGTAGACAAGGAAGCAATCCGATATGTTGTTTAGCAAAAGACAAACCAAGCATGTATAAAAGCAGTGACGAAATTTGGATGGTAAACGAGTCTCTTTGGCTTTTTCCAACTCAAGGGGCTATCAAGCCGTTTCTGAAATGGGCAGGAGGAAAAACTCAGCTAATCCCTGAATTGTCGAAATACATCCCTTCAAGTTTTAATAAATACATTGAGCCTTTCATAGGTGGCGGAGCATTCTTCTTTTACCTTAGTCCGGAAAGAACAATCATATCTGATTCTAATGAAGAACTAATAACCACCTATACCGCTGTTCGAGACAATGTAGAAGAAGTCATAGAGATCCTCGACGGATACAAAAACGAGGAATTTTTTTTCTATAAAGTCAGAGCTTTAAATCCAACTAAACTGTCGGATGCTGAGAGAGCAGCTAGGTTGATCTATCTGAACAAGACCTGCTTTAATGGATTGTATCGCGTGAACAAGAAGGGTGAATTCAATGTGCCATATGGAAAAAGAAATGGGGAATTTTTGAACAGGGAACAATTAAGAAGTTCAAGCCGATTTCTTCAAAACGCAATAATACTTCATTCTGACTACCAATCAATACTGAAAAGATATGCTAAAGAAGGAGATTTTGTATTTCTCGACCCGCCTTATTATCCAGTAGCGAAATTTTCGGATTTCAAGAGGTACACTAAAGAGTTTTTTTACCACGACGACCACGTAATTCTAAAAGAGGAATTCGACCGGTTAGTAGAGATCGGTTGTCATGTACTATTGACAAATTCCGATCACCCTGTTGTTATGGAGTTATATAGGGACTATGAGATCAAAATAATAGAAACAAAACGATTGATCAGCAGCAATCCAAAAACTAGAAATGGAAAAGATATTATAGTAATAGGAACCAATGAATAGTGAGCAGTTAGAAATAGAGGAGTTTGTTAATCAATTTACCCACTTTCCAGGAACACGTTACATGGGAAGTAAGAACAAGATTATTTATAAAATTTGGGACATCCTAAAGGGATATAAGTTCAGAAGCTTTTTTGATGCATTTGCTGGAAGTAACGTTGTAGGGTACTTCATGAAGTCCAATGGAAAGGAGGTTATTTCTAACGACTTTATGACAATTAGCCATATCGTAGCAAAGGCGATTATTGAGAACTCAAGCGTGACGTTAGATACTAATGATGTGGAGTTTTTGTTGAGCAACTTTAACAAAGAAAGCTACATCAGCAGTACGTTCAAAGACTTATATTTTGAAGATCAGGACAACCAGTTTCTGGATAAAGTCCGGTTTAACATTTCATTGCTTGACGATGAGTACAAGCAAGCTATCGCATTATCGGCTTTGGTTAGATCATGTATGAAAAAACGACCAAGAGGTATTTTTACTTTTGTTGGACATCGTTACGATGACGGAAGGCAGGATATTAAGAAATCATTACGTGATCATTTCATCGAGAATATTTTAATTTTTAATAAGGCGGTTTTCAACAATGAAACTTCGTGCAAGGCTTATAACGCGTTAACTCAAAAATTAAATATTGAGGCAGACTTGGTATATTTTGATCCCCCCTATTTCACGCCAAATTCCGACAATGACTATGTCAGACGGTATCATTTCGTGGAAGGGCTTGCGAAAAATTGGAAAGGGTTGGAAATACAGGAGCACACAAAAACTAAGAAATTCAAAAGCTACAAATCGCCGTTTTCGAAAAAGGAGGAAGCATACTCCGCGTTTGAAAACCTGATTAAACAATACAGCAACTCAATGATTGCAATTTCGTATTCTTCTAATTCATTTCCGACAAAGGAAGAAATGATCGCCATTCTGGAGAAATACAAATCCAAGATTATGGTGCACGAAATTGATCATGTATATTCTTTCGGGAATCAAAGCCATAAAGTTGGGAACGAATTTAATAGAGTTAAAGAGTATTTATTCATTGCAAGCTAATGAGACGGATAACAAGTAGCGACCTACCTCAAGCAGATCGGCTGGAGTCGGTCCTTTTAACCGTAGTTGCAGTAGGCGAAGGAGCACGAACAGATATTGAGATTGCCAATAGGATTCCTGGTATTAAAGGTGATGACAGGCAAGGGCGTTACTACCGGAACGCAGCAGAAATGCTCGGATTCCTCTCAAATCATAGAAATAATGCAATACTTACACCGAAAGGGATAGAGTTGCTGAATAACCCTATTCTAACAAATCCTTTGTTCATAGCTTCGGTCCTCAATCTTGAAGTCTATCAAAAGTTACTGCCATTCATGGAACTTCATCCCGAAGGGCTTACAAGGCAGGAAATACAGAACTACCTACAGTCCATTGCGCAGCCCGGAATCGGGCCGACCATGATACCCAGAAGAATCTCCACAATAATTGCCTGGCCAAGAACATTAGGCTTTCTTCGCCAGTCTGAAGATGGCCAGCTACAAATACAAAACAACCTCAGTGCCGACCTTCCGGTTTTTGAAATCCATGATGACGGCCAACCTTTATTACCCGTGACAGGTGGCCTTGCTGAGTATCAGGAAATTGAACAGCGAGCATTAAGAGCTCAGCAAGAGGTTGCTTTTTTTAAAGACCAAGCAAAACTTGACAGAGCGACAAATGCTCACATTGCCCTTGTCAATCTGGTTGCACAGAGAGTCCGGGAAAGTGGAGGCATTCCGAAGTCTAATCAATTGATAGACCTAGCTGTAAGGCTTGACCGGGACTACATCTTTGAAATGAAATCAACGAATGGAGACAATGTGAGATCTCAAGTTCGAAAAGGCATGAGTCAACTTTATGAATACAGATATCTTCAAAACAAACCTAGTGCTAAATTAATTTTAGTGGTTGAGAAGCCCCTTGGAGAGAGCCAAGCGTGGATGCTTGATTATATAGAAACTGATCGTGAAATTAATCTCGTTTGGGATGGCGACGAAAAATTATATGGAAGCGAAAAGACAAGGGGTGAATTAGGATTTTTGGGACTAGAACCTTGAAAAAGACTCAGGGTCCCACCAGACGGGTCTAATCCGCTCTTCCAGATTTGTAACCTTCGGGGACCGTCTGGAAGCCCTACCGTAGGATCTCAGATCCGGCCTAACTCCCACCTCCATGGCACCTGTCCTCACGATCCTAATCCCCCTTACTCCAACAGCCGCTTGAAATTCCTAAATGTTTAGTTCGTCCTCCCCCCAAAGCCTCACTCCCCTTTCTTCGCCACGTAAATTTTCTTCGAAGGCCGCCTCGTGCTCAGCACTTTATATACGGGGCTCTTGTAGATTCTAATTTCCCGGAGCCTTTCCAGCTCATACGTGTCTTCGGTGGTTTGCTTGTTTTTTTTTCATAATCCAATTTTGTTTTCAGCGGGCTCTACTCTGCAAACTGTATGCTTCGCACAAAGCTCTTCACCTGCCATGCGTATTGGTTTCCGTCGTCTTCCCCATAGCGCCCAATCCCGATAGCCACGAAGTGCACGCCTTTCCAGCCTTCTTCATAAACCAGGTAGGGCAGCGCTTCTATATCGCCTTTGTTCGTCTTAGCCAAAAAATAGCTTTTCGACCACAGCACACCATTTTCACTAAACCTGACCTCCCAGGTGGTATCATTCTTCCGAAACTTCAGATTCCAAAAGTGAAGTTTACGTTGCACGGAATGAAGTTATCGTTACAAAATATAAAGTTCACTGCACGGAATGAAGTGAGCGTTACAAAATGTAAAGTGAGCGCTGCACGGAGTGAAGTGAACGTTGCAAAATGTAAAGTGAGCTCTGCGCGGAATGAAGTGGGCGTCACAAAATGTAAAGTTCACGTTGCACGGAGTGAAGTGAGCGATGCAAATGTAAAGTTCGCGCTGCACGGAATGAAATGAGCGCTACAGTACGTGAAGTTCGCATTACAGTATGTGGGGTGGCCGCTACAGTGTGTGAAGTTCGCATTACAGTACATTACCAAACCAGCGTATAACTCACAACCTCCCGCCTCTCACACCAACTCGCCTTTTTCACCCTTCATATAATTTTAAACTTAATTGGCCCGGTTAGTGTTTACATTACAGGTGGCGAGTTATATTATAGCCGACAATATGAATACCGGCATATGACCACTTCCCACTCACCGTTATCCCCCATCCAGAACCATTTTCGAATAAGCGAAATCTTATTTTAAAGCACCTTTTGAATGGTGTAGTTGCATCAGGTACCATGGCAAAGTGCTGATTCTTCTGCAGAAGACCCGGTCGGAAGACCTTCCAGCTTTTCAGCATTTATTTACTTTACCCATTGCAGTACCTTTATGTCACATGTACAAATCAAGTTCAGCAACAGCCTGGACAATAATTTTCAAAACGACCTTCGGAAGAAAGTGGCTGAATACTTTAAGGAGACCGGCCTGTCGAAGCACGCCAACGGCTACATGGTCACCAAAACTATCATTTTGCTTTCGGGGTATTTTCTACCCTACCTGGCCATGCTTCTCTTTACAATGCCCGGCTGGGCCTATATTTTGCTTGCGCTGCTCATGTCGTTTTCGCTGGCCGGCATTGGCATGTCGGTAATGCACGATGCCAACCACGGCGCCTACTCGGCCAACAAGCGGCTTAACATGCTGCTGGGCTACACCATGAACCTGATAGGCGGCAATCGCTTTAACTGGATGATTCAGCACAACGTGAAGCACCACACCTACACCAACATTTACGGGGCCGACGAAGACCTGCACACTGGCGGCGTTATCCGCTTTTCGAAGCACGCCCGCCACTTCTGGTTTCACCGGTTTCAGCATTTCTACTCGTGGGTGCTCTACACGTTCGGCACGTTTACCTGGCTTACCACCAAAGATTTTAAGCAGCTGATAGACCTTCGCCGGCAGGGCGTAATAGACCGCAATGTGCTGGTGAAAGAGCTGGCCATACTGGTAATGTGGAAAGCCATTTACTTTAGCTACATGCTGGTGCTGCCCATTTTGTTTATCAACCTGCCCGTGCTTTACATAGTGCTGGGGTTTGTTGCCATGCATTTGCTGGCGGGGTTTGTTACCGGCCTTACCTTTCAGCTGGCGCACGTGGTAGAGCTTACCGCGCAAAGCTCGGTGGAGCAGGGCAATATAAAAGACTCGTGGATGGCGCACCAGGTAAAAACCACCGCTAACTTTGCTAAAAACAGCTGGTTTTTAAACTGGTACCTCGGCGGACTCAATTTCCAGGTGGAGCATCACCTTTTCCCCCATGTATGCCATGTGCACTACAAAAAACTTTCGGCCATAGTGAAAGAAACGGTAACCAGTAAAGGACTACCATACAACGAGCACGGCTCGCTGCTCGCCGCCATCAGGTCGCACTACCGCATGCTGAAAATGCTGAGCGTGAAGTAGAGGAGGCGTTAATTGTTATCTGTTAATAGTTATCTGTTAATAGTTATCTGTTAATAGTTATTAGTTGTGCACGACAAGCTCCCGGCTATTTTACACAGGACTGGCATTCTGTGATTTATGTAAGAAACATCCGGCTTTATGTAACGCTTTCGGTCTGTTTCGTGCCCACCTTTGCAGGGTACATTCGCCATCACCCAAAGCGGCACTCTAATTAACCTTTTCAATCGCATGAACGACATTTACCATTACAGGCTGCTCTTTGGCGGGGTGAGGCATCGGGTGCCCTGGGCAAATCCTTAAAGTGCGTATACATCGTCCCGTGTTATTTCGAAATTACTTTTGAGCGACATTTCATTATGAGTTTTTCAGAAAAAGCTCGAATAAATTGAGTACATTTAAAGAATACCTTCTTAGAGCGCCCTGCAACTCACGGCTCCGTCACCCTTTCCCGAATCCTTAATCAGAAAATTTATGGCAAAGAAAAATCCGACACATATAATTGCAATCGGAGCTTCAGCTGGCGGAATGGAATCGTTGGGTGTGTTTTTTAAGAACACACCGGTGGATGAGGTATCCTATGTAATTGTACAGCATTTGTCCGGGCATTTTAAAAGCCACCTGGCCGAACTGCTGGCTAAAGACAGTAAGCTTGAAGTGTGCGAGGCCACCCAAAATATGCGGGTGGCGTCGAATAAGGTGTACGTGATTCCCAGCAAGGAATACATGACCATTGCCAATGGCAGGCTGCAATTAACAGAAAAGAAACAGGGCGACTCCCCGCACAAAACGGTGAATACGTTCTTCAAGTCGCTGGCTGCCGACTACAAAGAGATGGCGGTGGGAATTGTCCTCTCCGGGCTGGGCGACGACGGGGCGGAAGGTGTAGCAGCTATTAAGGAAGCGGGCGGGCTGGTGATAGCCCAGGAGCCGGCTACCGCTTTGTACCCTGGCATGCCCACGAGCGCCATTGAAACGGAAATGGTGGATGTAATACTGCCGCCGGAAGATATGCCGGCCATGATTGCCAACTATGTGGGAAACATTCCCTGGGGGTATTCGGTGCTCCAGCCCAACAACGGAGCAAGCCTGAACCTTAAGCCCATCCTGGAGCATTTGAAAGGCCATTACCCGATTGACTTTTCCGACTACAAGCCCACTACCCTTACCCGAAGGGTGGAAAGGCGGATGAACTTCCACAAGCTTGCGACGTCCGAACAATACGTAGACTATATAAAGGCCAATCCTAAAGAACTGGAGCTGCTGGCGAAGGATTTTCTGATAAGCGTGACGGCGTTTTTCCGCGACAAGGATGCTTTCGAAATAATAGAAAAGGAGGTGATTCCATCCATAATCGAAAAAAACGGCGGTCAATTTAAGGCCTGGGTGGCCGGGTGTGCTACAGGCGAAGAAGCGTACTCGCTGGCCATACTGGTGAAGGAGCACATGGACAAGACGAACGAGCGCCTGAATGTGAAAATATTTGCTACCGATATAGACAAGAGCGCTCTTGCCATAGCAGGGAAAGGGTGCTATAGTAAAATTGAGCTGAGGAACGTGTCGCCGGCAAGGCTGAAGAAATTCTTTAATGAGAGCGGAGATAAGTACCAGGTGAAGCAGGAAATAAGGGAGATGCTGATTTTTGCCAATCACGACCTGATTAAGAATCCGCCTTATTGCCAGATGGACCTGATTAGCTGCCGCAACGTGCTGATATACATGAACACAGTGCTGCAGAAGAAGGTGCATGCCATGCTTCTTTTTGGGCTTAAAGTAGATGGCTACCTGGTGCTTGGCCCGAGCGAAAACGTGGAGTCGCTAAAGCCATATTTTAAAGAGATTAGTAAGAAATGGACAATTTATAAGAAGCTGGAAGCTCAAAGGAGTCCGCAATTCGAAACATTTACGCCGCATTTGGCCCAGCTTACCTCGCTCTCACCGGTGCGGCAAACGATGTCGAAGGAGCGGGCAATAAAAGGGATGGAAGTGGATGAGATAAGCGAAATGTTGCTGAACGAACTTGATTATGTAGGGGCCATTGCCGATAGCGAGCTGAATGTGACCCGTACGTTTGGCGACCTGAACAAATACTTGTTGCCCAAGCTGCTTACCATGAACCTCAAAGACCTGCTGCCCGATACGCTCGCCGTGGCCGTGGGTACTGCCTCCAAAAAGGCGCTGAAAACGGGGGCCAAGGTTTCGATGAGCGACATACCGGTGGGAACGAAAGAGCAGTTCATTTTGGTAGACCTGCTGGTAAGACCATTTGCCTTAAAAGGCAGTGTCGAGGGCTTTTTTCTTATTTTGCTGAGGGAGCAAACCGAGCCGGCCGTAAAAGAAAAGGTAGCGGGGCTTTACGACTTCCGTTTTCATTCGAAAGAGCTACTGGCCGATACAGAGGATGAGCTGAGGCAGCTGAAGGTGAGCCTTGCTGACGCTTACGAAAAAATAGATGCATCCAACGAAAATATGCATTCTTTTAACGAAGAGCTACTCTCTGCCAACGAAGAAATGCAGAGCGCCAATGAGGAAATGCAGTCGGTAAACGAAGAATTGCAGACGATAAACAGCGAGCGGATGCAAAAGATAAACGAGTTGACGGAGCTGAACGACGACCTCGACAACTACTTCAGGAGCAATGTGAACGGCCAATTGTTTGTAGACCACAAGCTGCTGCTTAAGAAGTTTTCGCCTTCTGCTTCGGCGTATATCAATTTGCAGGAAGGGGATATCGGGCGGCCCATCAGCCACATTACCACCAACATCAGGTTTGAGACGCTGATGGAAGACATAATAAAAGTAACCGCCAGCGGCAGTGTTATTACCAAAGAGGTGCAGTCGACCAACGGCGACTGGTTTCAGATGATGATTATGCCTTTTATAAAGCGTGAAAACAACAAGCAAGACGGCGTCATTATTACTTTCAACGACATATCGGCGCTGAAAAAAGCCCAGGAAGAGCTGGCCCTTACCAACCAAAGCTTGCTGCGGATAAATGAAGACCTGCACAACTTTGTATACACAGCTTCTCACGATTTAACTGGCCCGCTGTCTAACATCGAAATAACTATTGATGTGATGAGAGAAACCATGGACGAGCTTGGCCCCCGGGTAAAACCGCACATGGACATCCTGAAAAAGTCGGTAAACAACTTCAGGGCGGTGATCAAAGAGCTGTCGGACATAGCCCGTGTGGAGAGAGAAATGCTGTACGAGCCGGATGTAATTCCGGTTGATGAACTGCTGGACGAAGTGAGGCTGAGTGTGCTGGACAGGATTGTGGATTCGAAAACGGTGATCAAAACAGATTTTAAGGTGAAGGGGATCCGGTTTTCCAGGAAAAACATGCGAAGCATACTGTACAACATGATTAGCAACGCCATTAAATTTAAGTCGCCCAAGCGGCCGCCGGTAATCGAAATTAAAACCTCATCTGTTCCCAACTTTACAGTGCTCACCTTTAGCGACAACGGATCGGGCATAGCTCAGAATCAGCTGGACAAGATCTTCAAGATCTACCACCGGATCAATTCACGTGTAGAGGGCACCGGCATTGGGCTGTACCTGGTAAAGAAAACCATAGACGGCTACGGTGGCAAGGTGGAGGTGGAGAGTACCGTAGGCAAAGGGACCACTTTTAAATTGTACTTCAAGAGTTAGATAGTCGACAGACGACGGTCCACGGCACATTTCGTTTGCGAAAGGATGCTGTGGTCAGAGTAAAGCTTAGCCCGATACAACGGGTCCGCCGCCGGGGTCTGAGTCCTCTCAGACCAACCGCTGAGCTATGCCATCAGTCTTTTTTGTTTTGCTGTTTAGTGGCCTTTTGCTGCCGGCTTGTGAGACATGAGGCCAGCGGAGTGGAAGGAGGGGCGGTTTGGGATGCCCAAACTTAAAAGCTTCCAGCCGGCTAAAAGCCGTTAAACTTCCCCCACCGGGCTTTGAAAATGGATTTAACCCCTGCTTGGGGAAAAAGAAATGGAGAAGTGCTTTTCGGAAGAGACAAAATCAATAAAGCTGAAGATCTGCAAAAAGCGCCTCCAACTCTTCACGGGTTTTCTTTAGTTTGGTCTGGAGCTTGTCCAGCATGCTTTCCCGGTCCTCCCCCTCGTAGTAAAAATCGTCGTCGTTAAGGTCGGGAAACCTTCTTTTCAGCATTATTTTTTGTTCTCGCCAGCTTCTCAGTATGTTCATCGTGTAAGATACGTATAATTGGCCAATAACTAGCTATTGTTCTTTTCAGGTCCACTACCCAAGTCCTCTTTCATTTAGCGTGGCAAAATGAGCGTTTCGCGTCAGGCGTTACTGCAGGGCAAACGCAGTTAAGACAGATTCGTGAAATAAATGTCAAGAATATTTATTTGCCCAGCCAGATCGCTGACGTGGAACGGGCCGCCAGGCAGGTAGGCTAATTTCCACACTGTCTTTTTTGTTGTTTTTGATATGCCACAGTAGGAAATCCCCAATGAGTCTGTATTCATTCTCTCAAATAATTGTTTCGTATCCTCCTTTAATGACGGTATATATGAGAAGGGATTTTTCCAGCGCTCTGGTTGCATAGCTCGCATGGGCAGGTATGATAATTAACTGGGACGGATTTAGTACAAAGCCCTTCTTATTGATGATGATCTCCGTTTTGCCCTCGATTAAGTGAACAAGGATGTCGAAGGGGGAAATCTTTTCTCCCTGCACTATGCCGGAGCAACTGGCGGCGACCATCACGTATCCGGTGTTTTTCTTAAGCAGGGTTTTATTAACAACCGAGCCAGGGTCGTAGTCCACAACCTCTTTAATATTGAACACTCTCGCTTTAATCTGATCTAAGGTTGGCATTTTCAGTAATTTAAAGAGTTTTGACCATTGAGTTTCGAAAGAATAGGGGCAGTTCGGGTGTAACCCCGGGGACTGCCCCCTTAAAAGGCGCATGCGAATGTATTCATTGCATCTTTTAAATGCTTTGCTCTCCATTCGGCCTGCGCACTTCTAAAGCTTTTCCGGCTGCTCGTTTTTAATAATCCAAACAACTTCCTCCCTCGTTTTGTCCAGCCTGTCCGACATTTTCCGGATGAGTTCTTCTTCTCTGCCGAAATCAAATCTCAGATCCTCGTTGGTTAGCAGCGGATATTTTAGCTGAAGCGCCTTCGACTGCTCTGCCCAATTTCCGTAAATTCTGAAATTTGCAGTTGTTTTATTATATGAAACGTTCATGTTTTATGATTTTTTTGTCGAAATGTATTCGTTTTTTTCGAGCCCAAGTGTTACAGATGCGGTGATTGTTGGTGTAAAATCACATGAGTAATTCCTGCTACGCAATGCAGCTCAGAATCGGTAGCCAAGGGTGCCCTGGACCCAGGTGTTTTTATAGCGTGGTGTTACAGTATCTCCATTCCCATTATTGTTGAGCATATCCCATGCGATTCTAGCGCCGATAACTAGATTTTCGACGTTGAAATCAAGGCCTGCGGTGACGCCTAAAGTGACTTTACGAATATTGTCGTCTTCAAACTCCTGCTCCTGCGCTATTGTGGTGGATGTGCTCTCAAAGGCATTGCGCTGGTTTAGCAGAAAAGAAAACTGTGGCCCGGCAAGCAATGTTACAATTCGAGTCGGTTTTATTGAGAGCAGCACCGGAAGATCAATATAATTGATGGTTCTGGTGAACTCGTAGGGACCTCCGAGGATAATGCCGGTGGCCTTAAATCCCCTTTGAGAAAACAAAGCTTCAGGTTGAAGCCCAAAGTAAGTGCCAATGGGAACGGCGACGAAAATCCCCCCTGCAAAACCAAATTTGGCATCGGCATCAAACTCTTCGCCTTCAGAATCGTAGACGTTGGAATAATTCACGCCTGCTTTTAAACCAAACTGAAGATCAGCCCGATCGTCCTGCCCATAGCTGTACCCCTGGGCTTTGCTCTGTGTGCTGGCAACCACGGCAACCAGCATTATTAGTAAGAATAAATTTTTCATAGCATTTCTAATTATTGTATCCGGCAAAATTTACCTTTCACCCAAATCCATTGCCGACATGGCGTGGCAGAAAAGGATCAAACAAAAGGTTCATTACAAAGATGGCACTTTGTGGCCGCTAATATCTTACAGATATACCCCCTTCTTTTACATATCTTACAGGTTTTCTAGGGTGCTCTCCCGGCCTTGCTTAAGCACCTTATAGTACGAGGGCGAAAGGCCTGTTACTTTCTTGAATTGGTTAGAGAGATGGGCTGCACTGCTATAATGAAGTTTGTAAGAAATCTCAGTCAGACTTAGTTCATCATACAATAGAAGTTCTTTCACTCGCTCTATTTTGTGGCTGATGATGTACTGCTGGATAGTAACACCCTTTACTTCCGAAAATAAGTTGGATAGGTAAGTATAGTTGTGATTTAATTTTTCGCTGATGTAGTCGGAATAGTTTACCCTCGGAACCTCGTCTGAGTAATGGATCATTTCAATGACTACGTTTTTTATTCTTTCAATAAGGATACTTTTTTTATCATCCAGCAATTCCAGTCCCGACCTCAGCAGATTTTCTTTCAGTGCTATGTATTGCCTGGGGCTAACATCCTCCTTTATTTCCACCATCCCCAAATCGAGCGTGACGTGGTTTAGCCCTAGTTTTTCCAACTCGTCTTTCACCAGCATCTTGCAGCGCAAGCTTACCATGTATTTGATGTAGAGTTTCACAGGCTCAGGCCATCCCGAGTTTTCGGAGATGCTTAAGGTGTGAATTGATAGCTTTAAACATTGAACTGTATTCCCGGTAAATTAAATTATGTTCTCTGCAGGCCTCTTTCACCGTCCGGCTGATGGCCGGGTAGTGAATATGGCTGATCCGTGGAAACAGATGGTGCTCGATCTGAAAATTTAGGCCTCCCAGAAGCCAGTGAAGTACTTTGCTGTCGGTAGCGAAATTAGCGGTGGAACATACCTGGTGAACTGCCCATTCCTGCCTGTCCTTTTTATCCGGCAGCTCAGTAAAATGAAATTGAGTGCCCTCCACTACATGCGCCAGTTGAAAAACAATGCTGGTGGTAAATCCGCACACAACAGTAACGACACTAAACCCTATCAGCCAGGGAACCCAGCCCACCATCACAATTGGGACGATCATATAAACAAAAACGTACATTACCTTTGTTGTCCAGAAAATCACATGTTCTCTCAAGGGAATTTTTTCTATTCTATGGCCCTCTACAAGCCTTTTGCTAAAATATTTTTGAAAGTCATTGTAAAAGACCCACACCAGGTAAGAAATTGCATACAGTACCACCCAATAAATATATTGGTATCGATGATAAGGCCTTAAAGGCTGGCCTTCATGCAGCCTCATAAATGGTTTTACATCAATATCGGAATCTATGCCTTCGACATTTGTATACGTATGGTGATTGATATTGTGTTTTTTTTTCCAAAAGTAAATGCAGCCGCCCAAAGCGTTGAGAGAGTAGGCCGAAACTTTGTTTAGCCAGGCCTGGGTTGAAAAACAACCATGCCCCCCTTCATGCATCACGTTGAATCCGATCACAGCCATATTTAGACCCAATGTGACGCAAAGCCCGATCGAAAGCCAGGGTGGAGGAGTGTAAAAAACCAGCCAGGTATAGATGCATATTGCTGATAATACCTGAAGCAAGCCTTTAAAAACCAGCTTTCTGTCTCCCTCCATGCGAAGATTACTGGCAGAAAGGTAAATATTAACACTTACTCTGAGATCCTTAAAGAACGGCGCGTCGGCCGATGAGAATACATCTCGCTTCATTTTTTAGACGCTTTCTATGTGAACATTCTTATTTATGTCTTTTGTTCGCCCCGCTTTCCATGCACTTGACGTTTTCATGGTTACATTTCTGTTACACAAGCCCACTGAACGTGACCGCCCGACATAATATGCTCATCGCTAAAAGTGAGTCATAGGAATTTTCTATAGAGGCGTTAAGAAATTGGGACCTCGTTTCCCCGTTCTCGTACACAGCTATTTTGTATGAGAAGAAAAGAAACTTTCCTATAATCGCGTGAAACTCTCTCTTATGAAACAAATCCTTCTTTTCTGGCTCTGTATATCCATATCTGCTCAGGCGCAGCAATTAAAAGCCCTCGTTGGCGGCACCCTTATCGATGGCTTCGGCGGCACCCCCATCCAAAACAGTGTGATCATTATTGAAGGACAAAGAATAAAGGCAGTAGGCCAGGTGGGGAGCCTGGAAATACCGGCGGGCGCCGAAGTAATTTCGACCGAGGGAATGAGTGTGCTGCCCGGCCTGTGGGACATGCACGTGCACCTGATGATCAACGGCCATGCCGATTATACCTATTGGGACAAAACCTATCCGCCGCTTTTCAAAGATGTGATTATGCCGGCCTCGGCCCGCCAGCTGCTTATGGCGGGTGTAACCAGCGCCAGAGATCTTGGCGGCCCGCTTGAGGAAAGCATTGCCGTGCGGGATGCCATCAACAGCGGCAAAATACCAGGGCCAACCATGTATATGTCGGGCCCGTTTTTGCAGCACGAGCCCTATCCCGGCACCGAGCAGTTTCGCTGGGGAGTGAAAGGAGAAGCAGATGCCCGGGCCAAGGTGCAGCGCCTTGCCAAAGCAGGGGTGGACTGCATTAAGCTGATAGATCAGGACCAGATGACGGAGGCGGAGGTTCGGGCTATTGTAGACGAAGCGCATAAGCACAAGCTCACTGTGGTGGGCCATTCGCACCGGCCGGAGGAGATCCGCATCGGGCTCAAAGCGGGGGTCGATTGCTTTGAGCATACCGGCCTCTCGTCAGCACCCGAATACCCGGCCGACATCATGGCTGCACTAAAAGAACGCACCGCCAACATGAGCCGCGGCCCGCTCTTCTGGACGCCTACCATCGAAGGCCTCTGGAATTATGAATACCTGAGGGACAACCCCGAGAAGCTCGACAACGACTCGTGGCACCTTGGGTTGCCCGACTCCGTAATTGCCGACATCAAAGCCTCTATCCGCTACCCCGGCCGGCTTCCCTATTTTCAGCTTACACCCATTCGCAAACCTACGCTGGAGCGGAAGTTCCGGCAGCTGCAGGAAGCCGGCGTGGTAATGCTCATCGGCACCGACAGCGGCATTCCGATGAAGTTTCACAGCCAAAGCACCTGGAACGAGCTCGACATTTGGGTGCGGGAGCTGGGTGTCGACCCGTTGCAGGCCATTAAGTCTGCCACCTACTGGCCGTCGGTAATGATGGGCGTCGACAAAGAGGTAGGCACCATCAGCGAAGGCAAATACGCCGACATCATCGCCGTACACGGCGACGTCCTCCGCTACATCAACCTGCTGCAGGATGTGGATTTGGTGGTGAAACGAGGAGAGAGGGTTAAATGATTTGTCCAAATAAACATTATTGGTTTTCGGTAGAAATCTTATTGTTTATATTCAGGCACCCGTTTTCACCCAGTTTAAAGTTTAAGGTTTAATGTTATGGCGACTATCCGAAAATTTGAGGACTTACAAGTTTGGCAGGAATCGAGAGTACTCTGTAAAATGGTGAATGAATATATCTTAGAAAGATCCTCCGTTCGATCTTACTCCTACAAAAATCAAATTGACAGGTCTTCCGGTTCAATTATGGACAACATTGCGGAGGGGTTTGGGCGCGGAGGTACCAAGGAGTTTGTGAATTTTCTTTCAATTGCCCGGGGATCATGCAACGAGGTGAAATCTCAGGTATACCGGGCTAGCGACAGGAAATATATTAATGAGGTTGAAACTCAGCAACTGATGCAATCAGCGGAAAAGATTATAGGGATGATCAGCTCGTTTATGAATTATCTTCAATCATACGAGCAGAAAGGAACCAAGTTTATGGTTTCTGAACCTGAAGCCATTTACGGTTTTCCAAAGAAACCCTAACCACTTCAACTCCCAAACATCTAACTCTTGAACCTTAAACCTTAAACCTTAAACTCTTAAACCTTAAACTCTTAACCTCTTGAACTTTAAACTCTTAAACCTTAAACTCTTAAACCTTAAACTCCCAATACTTAACGATAAACGAAATTCTTAAACCACATAAACTACCAATTATGAAAACTATTAAAGGCCCGGCCATATTTCTCGCTCAGTTTATGGGCGACACAGCACCATTTAATAACCTGGAAACCATTTGTAAATGGGCAGCCAATCTGGGGTATAAGGGGGTGCAGATACCCACGTGGGATGCACGCTGCATCGACTTGCAGAAGTGTGCCGAAAGCAAAACCTATGCAGACGAGCTGAAAGGCAAAGTGAAAGCCTGCGGTGTGGAAATCACCGAGCTTTCTACCCACCTGCAGGGTCAGCTGGTGGCGGTGCACCCATCTTACGATGTTATGTTCGATGGCTTCGCACCGGAGAAGTACCGCAACAACCCCAAAGCACGTACTGAGTGGGCCGTGCAGCAGCTGAAGTGGGCTGCTCAGGCTTCTCAAAACCTGGGTATCAACGTGCATGCTACTTTCTCAGGTGCCCTGGTTTGGCCTTACCTGTATCCATGGCCACAAAGGCCGGCGGGCTTGGTCGAAACAGCTTTTAAGGAGCTGGCCAACCGTTGGATGCCAATCCTCAACCATTTCGACAAACATGGTGTAGATGTTTGCTACGAAATTCACCCCGGCGAAGACCTGCACGATGGCATTACCTTCGAAATGTTTCTCGAAGCCACCGGCAACCACAAAAGAGCAAACCTGCTTTACGATCCAAGCCACTTTGTGCTTCAGCAGCTCGATTATCTGCAGTACATCGACTTCTACCACTCCTATATCAAAATGTTCCATGTGAAGGACGCTGAGTTTAATCCCTCCGGCAAGCAGGGCGTGTACAGCGGCTTCCAGTCGTGGATCAACAGGGCGGGCCGCTTCCGCTCGCTGGGCGACGGGCAGGTCGACTTCAGCTCGATCTTCACCAAACTTTCGCAGTATGGATATGATGGCTGGGCAGTAATGGAGTGGGAATGCTGCATTAAAAGTCCCGAGCAGGGTGCGGAGGAAGGCGCGCCGTTCATCGACAGCCACATAATCCGCGTAACAGAAAAGGCCTTCGACGATTTCGCTTCAGCCGGCACCGACGACGCCCTTAACCGCAAGGTGCTGGGTATCGGGTAAAGGGATTGGCCGGTTTGATGCTTGTAGATTTTAAAGTGGTCTTAAACGGGCCACTTTTTTTATGCATACGAGATGCGCTTTATATGATAGCCATCACTCCTTTGGATAATCGGAATAGTAGCGACTGCCGGAAGCATCTTCATTTTCAAGCTCTTCGCTTTCAGCAACCAGGGAAAACGGGTCTGAAAAAGTGAAAATTGAATTTGCTGAGAAAAATAGAGCGGTTAATCCCGGCGCAACAGACTGGCGTTGCTTGAGATACTTTTGATTGACCATGGGTGTTCTTCAGCGGATTGAAATAAATCCAGCTTATTGCAGCCGGTCTTTCAACCTCGTCATTAGGTCCATGCGTTCGTGAAATATAGCGATGACCATCATCGGGGAATGTTTGCGGATTAGGGCGAAGATATAGTGCTTTTGGCAATGTTTAATACGAACAATCCTCCCGCTGACATCAATATCTTTAAAGTGCCCTGTTTCCTGAGTCATGGCCTCCATACATACTATAAGGCCAGCCGTATATTTTTCGGTTTGGGCAATGCCATGCCGCTCCAAAGTGTATTCAACAACATCCTGCCAGTCCTGTAGTGCTGCATGGCTTCTTTCATACAGGGGCATCGGCTCAGGCTTTCGATTTGCTTATGATTTCCCAGGTGAGTTGCTCAAAGGTTTTATCAGCGGGGGAATTATTCTCAGCTTCCTCGATCCGGGCCAGCAAAACGGCTTTAAGTTCCTCCCATGACTGGGCTTCACCTTTCGGAAACAACCTGTCTAAAACGTATTCCCTCATGGTTTTGCCATTCAAGGCAGCCAGGGCTTTGATTTTTTGGTGCTGTTCACCTGATACGTCAATGATCAAACGGCTCATAATTAATCCTCACTATGGTGCTACAACTTGTTTATTTGTACAAATATACAAACGTTGTTCCGCTTTCATTCTATTATTGTCAGCATACCTTTGCTATGTATGCTTTGTCAGCAAAACGCCCTCGTTTGTAGCGGCATAGCAGGGAATCGCAAACTGTTTTTTCAAAGCAGAAAAAAACCCCGACAGCTTTTCTATTTATAGTGACAAAACTGGCATATTTTTCATGTGTTTAGCACTATGTAGTTGAATATACATTAAAACTAATTATTTTTGCAGGACGTTAAACAAAAGAGAATCGAGGTAGAAGTATTTCTCAAAGACTTTTTTGAGAAGAAAAAGATTTGGGGGATCTACTTCATGGATGACAGGGGAAAGAACTTCAACACCCTCTCGGCTCTGGAAATTCGACCCGTGGAGAGAGAGCAGGTGCTGGATAGTTTAGTCGCTGACGATTTCAGTTCAGGTCCGCTGCCGGAAGATTGGCATGGCAGCAAAGAAATGTGGGTGTTTGGGAAAGCCGTGGAGGAAAAAGAAATCTACATTAAGATCACATTAGGTGCTCCGGGAGCAAAAACGATTTGTATCTCTTTTCACATTGCTGAGCATCCAATGTCGTACCCCCTCAAAAGCCAAACGAAATAAAATGAGCTCCGGCTGGAGCGAATTCAATGCTTCCGATAAAAGAAAACACATTAACATGAAAAGTCCGATTACAGGAAAAGAGATGAAGCTCTCCTACGAGTGGCGCAAGGTTCCGTTTCGCAAAGAGCAGTTTGAAATCCCGTATCAGTTTTATCTGTGTGAAGACACCGGAGAGCAGTTTACTACCACCGAGCTGGACGAGTGGAATATGCAGGTATTGCATAACCAGTTTCGGGCAAAACATCACATTCCCCAACCTGATGACATAGTCGCTATTCGTCAGAGATATGATTTGTCTGCTTCACGCATGGGTGAGATTTTGGGCTTTGGACCTAATACTTACGGCCTATACGAAAAAGGAGAAGTACCAAGCCTGCCCAACGCCAACCTGGTAAAAATGGCCAGAGACCCTCAAAAATTTTATGATCTGGCTAACGATTGGCAGAATGGGTCGGAAAAAGTGAAAATTGAATTGCTGAAAAAGATAGAGCGGCTAATTCAGGAGCAGCAGACTAGCTTTTTCGATTTCGAGGAATATCTAATGGGAAAACCTCAGGCAGACCAGTTTACGGGATACCGTCAGCCGGATTATGAAAAACTGGTAGAAATGATCGTGTACTTTGCCCACCAAACCCCTTGCTACAAAACCAAGATGAACAAGCTTCTTTTCTATGCCGACTTCGGTTTATTCAGGGAGCAGGGACGCTCAATTTCCGGTACCAGGTACAGGGCAATTGCACGGGGGCCGGTGCCAATCAAATATCAATCGGTCTTCGAAAGCCTCGCTGTTGGAGAGGTGATTGATGTAGCGTGTGAAGAAATGGCAGATGGAAGCGAAAAGCATCTTCTGTCCGGCAGGCGAGACAGGCCGTTTAATCCCGCACTTTTTAGTGATTCTGAGTTGAGCGTAATGCTGCGGGTTAAAGACAGGTTCGGTGACAAGACCCCTACTGACATCGTGGACATCAGCCACAAAGAAAGCGGTTGGCTGGCCAATAAGGACGCCCGGTCGCTTATCAGCTATCACTATGCATTGGAGCTAAAGGCGATTTAGCACAGTCAACTCGGCGTAGGTCGATGAAAATGCGACAGGAAGACGCAGCAGTTGATCGAAGACCAAAGAAATATATTGAAGATTTTCGAGGCTTCTGGCCAGCGTTGTCCCGGTTTGCCGTTGTTGTGCTACTTTATTTTCCTTTCTTGCAGGTTTTTGTTTGTTCTTAGTACTTTTATACGCTAAACAAAACCACTAATTTAAAAAATACGAGATATGAAGAGAGCGTTAGGCTCAGGACTACTCCTGTCGGTTATTCTGTTGGTTACAGGCTGTGGAGAGAAAAAATCGCAGGTAGAACGCCCCCGTGAGCAGTGGGTATTTCGATCGGTGCTCGACGAGCAGGCTCGGATGGTAACCGCCGCCCTCCACGACGAAATGTGGGTGGCCTACAGTGCGCAAACCGGCGACCTTTACAAAGCCTGGAAAGGCGGAGTAAAACTGGAAGGTGCCGTTTACACTACCGTTCACGGCCCGCAGCCCACCAGCCAGGGGTATGCATACTTCGAGCAGCCCGTGGCAAACGCATCCTCGTGGGTTTTAATTAAAAATGGAGAGCAGATTGTACCCGAGGTTCAGTTTCGTGGTCACAGGATTGAAAATGGCTGGGTGACTTTTTCGATTGAGCTAAGGGATGGAAACACAACCATAATTGTAAAAGAAACACCGGAATATATAAAGAGAGGCAACCAGAATGGCCTTAGCAGGACTTTTGAGGTGGAAAACGCGCCGGAAGGAGTAGATGTCGCCTTGAAAACACGCCTTACCTCCTTGCAGGTGGAGAGCGACTACTCAACCGATGGAAAGTTCGACGTGACCAACACGCAACAACAAGAATTTACCCACGGAACCGTAACCAATGTGGAAGGGCTGCTCACCATAAACAAAGGAGAGCCCACTGAGCTAAGGGTATTTTTTCATCCTGGCTTCGATAAAATGGAAAACGCCGAAGCAGGAGACCAGGCCATAGACGGCGAGCCTGCAGGCAAAACCCTTATTTTCAACAGCGACTGCAAAACTTGCCACAACGAGCAGGTAAAAACCATCGGGCCTGCTTATATATCGGTAGCCCGCCGCTACGCCGACAACGAGTCGTCGGTAGAAGCACTTGCTGCCAAAGTAATTGAAGGTGGAGCCGGTGTGTGGGGCGATATTCCCATGACGCCACATCCGGGCTTAAGCGAAGACGACGCAAAAGAAATGATCCGCTACATCCTTTCGCTCGACGACAACGAAGACAAAGGCGAGGCAGGGGAATGGCACCTGGGCGAGAAAACCATACCGATCCGGTTAAATGATTCTATTCCGCAGGTAACCGGCGTTCAGTCGGGCCTGGCAGCGCAGCTTTACCTGTACTCAGGCGACTTCCCCAACCTGGAAGTGATAGAGCAGTCGCAGCCCATACAGACAGGCAAAGTGCCGGTGGTGCATGTGAGAGACGTTGAAGATTTTGAAATAAAGGAAAAGGTATTTTACATTTTTACCGGGCAAATAGACATTCCCAAAACCAGTAGCTATTCTTTCCGCCTCGTAAGCGACGACGGCTCTCAGCTGTTTATCGACAACGAAATGGTAATCGACCACTGCTGTTTTCACGGACCCGACCCCAAGGATGGGGAAATGTACCTGAAAGCAGGAAAGCACGATGTAAAGATCTACTATTTTCAGGCTGGCGGCGGTGCAGCTATTTCCTTCCAGTGGTTCAACACTGCCGAAGAAAAATTTGAACTGGTACCGGAAAATGTGCTAAGCCACAGCCCTTCAGACTACCTGGAGCCAAGGCCATTTATACCAGCCGGTAAACTTACCAAAGCAATTCCCGGCGATGGCGTGCCACTGGAAAGCGTGCACCCGGCTTTCGACCTTTACCAGGCACGGCCCGATGGTTTTGAGCCGAAAGTTGGTGGCATCGACTTCTTTGCCGATGGGCGTATGGTGGTGAGCACGTGGGACTCCGTAGGCGCGGTGTACATGCTGGAAAACGTAACCAGCACCGATCCTTCGCAGATTAAAGTTACCAAAATAGCGGGAGGGTTAGCAGAGCCTTTGGGTATAAAAGTGGTGGAAGACACCGTGTATGTGCTGCAGAAGCAAGAGCTTACCCAGCTTATAGATCACACGGGCGACAACATTATTGATGAATACCGCACACTAAGCAACTCGTGGCGGGTGTCTGCCAACTTCCACGAGTTCGCCTTTGGGTTGGTGTACAAAGACGGCTATTTCTACGGCACACTTGCCACGGCCATTTTGCCGGGTGGTGCCAGTGCACAGCCGCAAATACCCGACCGGGGCAAGGTGGTGAAGATCAGCAGGCAAGATGGTTCGCTTGAGTTTATGGCACATGGGCTTCGCACCCCCAACGGCATAGGTGTTGGCGTGGATGGCGAATTGTTTGTGGCCGACAACCAGGGCGACTGGTTGCCCTCCAGCAAAATCCTCCATATCACGCAGGGGTCGTTTTACGGCTCCCGCTCGGTAGATCCCGAGGGCACCGCTAATCTGCAGGAAAAGCTGCCGGTGGTTTGGCTGCCTCAGGACGAAATAGGCAACTCGCCAACCGAACCGGCTGCCATAAATGTAGGACCCTACAAGGGGCAAATGATCCACGGTGAGGTAACCCACGGCGGTATTAAGCGGGTGTTTGTTGAAAAGGTGAATGGTGAATACCAGGGCGCCGTATTCCGCTTCATCCAGGGGTTGGAAGCCGGAGTGAATCGCATCGACTGGGGGCCCGACGGGGCCTTGTACGCAGGCGGAGTGGGCTCATCGGGCAATTGGTCGCAAACAGGCAAAAAGTGGTTTGGTTTGCAACGATTGGTTTACAACGACAAGCCTGTGTTCGAGATGCTTGCCGTAAGAGCCAAAAACAACGGTTTTGAAATTGAGTTTACGCAGCCGGTAAAAGCAGGGCAAAACGTATCGGCCGAAGATTTTCTGGTGCAGCAGTGGTTTTACAAGCCCACTCCGGAGTATGGAGGGCCCAAACTGGACTTGAAGAACCTGAAAGCGAAATCTTTCCACATGAGTGATGACCGCAAGAAGGTGTTCCTGGAGTTGGACGGGCTAAAAGCGAATCACGTAGTTTATTTCCGCATTATCAGGCCGTTTGCAGGCGAAGGCGACCTCGAGCTTTGGACCACCGAAGCCTGGTATACCCTCAATAGTATTCCTTCGGAAAAAGGTTTTTCAAATCCGGTCCAAACTGCCCACAACTCGCTCTCGGCAGCAGAAAAAGCTGATGGATGGAAGCTGCTGTTTGATGGTAAAACCACCAGCGGCTGGCATAACTACAATAAGCAGGGAGTAGGTCGCAAGTGGAAAGTGCAAAACGGGGAGCTGGTGTTTGAAGGCAAAGATGCGAATGAGCAAAACTGGCATTCAAGTGCCGGGGGCGACATTGTAACCGACGCCGAGTACGAAAACTATGAGCTGGCGCTGGAGTGGAAAATCTCGCAGGCCGGCAACAGTGGCATCATGTACAATGTGGTGGAAGACCCCAAATACGAATATGCATGGCACACGGGTATGGAAATGCAGGTAACCGACAATGTGGGGCATCCCGATGGGCAGTTCGAAAAGCACCGGGCCGGCGATCTTTACGACCTGATAGCGAGCCGCATGGTAACGGTGAACCCGGCAGGAGAGTGGAACCGGGTACGCCTGGTAGTAAACAACGGTCATGTGGAGCACTGGCTCAATGGATACAAAATAGTGGAATACGATCTTTGGACACCCGAATGGAATGAGCTCGTGAAAGCGAGTAAATTTGTAGAAATGCCTGATTTTGGAAAGGCAAAAAAAGGGCGGTTTGCATTGCAGGATCATGGAGACAGAGTAGCCTACAGAAACATTAAGGTTAGGGAGTTATAAAAGTATGCGTAATAAAGCAACAGTAACCACTTGGGGCATATACGTATGCCTCATTTCATCTTTTATCCTGGCGGGATGCTCTACTGGCGGCAAAGGGAAGAAGATACTGGTTTTTTCTAAAACAGCCGGCTTTAGGCACGAGTCGATAGAGGCCGGGGCCAAGGCACTTGCCAAACTCGGCGAGCAAGAAGGGTTTTCGGTGGATACTACCGAAGACCCAACGCTGATAAACGAAGACAACCTGAAAAACTATAGTGCCGTAGTATTTCTGAGTACTTCAGGCGATTTTCTCGACACATATCAACAAGCTGATTTTGAACGCTATATCCAGGCTGGCGGCGGTTTTGTAGGCATCCATGGTGCCGCAGCCGGGGAATACGATTGGCGGTGGTACGGCAGGCTGTTGGGAGCTTATTTCGACGGGCATCCCGAGGTACAGCCTGCTAAAGTAATGGTGGCCGACAAAGGCTTTGAAGCAACCAGCCACTTGCCCGAAGAATGGGAGCGCACCGATGAGTGGTATAACTATAAAGAATGGACCGGCGATAACAAGGTAGTGCTGAAATTGGATGAGACTTCTTACAGCGGCGGCACCATGAATGGCAACCATCCCATAGCATGGTATAAGGAATTTGATGGTGGCCGGATGTTCTACACGGGCCTTGGCCATACGAAGGAATCGTATGAAGACCCGGATTTCCTGAAACATGTGCTGGAAGGTATTAAATATGCGATCGGAGACAACAAGCTTGACTACAGCAAGGTCCGCTATGCGAGAGTGCCCGAAGAGACACGTTTTACCAAAGTGGTGCTGGCCAGTAACCTTTTTGAGCCTACTGAAATGGCTGCATTGCCCGACGGGAAAGTTCTTTTCCTTGAGCGAAGGGGGAAGGCTAAACTGTACGATCCTGTCACGGGGCAAATCAGTATTGCTGCCGAATTTAATCTTTATACAGAGTTCGAATACGGGCTGATGGGGCTGGCGCTCGACCCAAATTTCAGACAGAACAACTGGATCTACATCTATTATTCGCACCCTACTGAGCCGGTACAAA
>CBFGTI010000033.1:0-40000 GCA_965651695.1 uncultured Imperialibacter sp.
GCGGCGACAGCCGCGACGGTACCACACAAGATGTGGATGAGGTGATTAAGGTAGATGGTTCGAAAATCAAAAACGGCGAAAACGAAATCCTGATCTTCGTTACGATCCATGCTGCCAACGGGGTAAAATTCTCCGAAGTGAAAGAGGCGAAAATTGTGATCAAAGACGACGCACAAAAGGTGCTTTGCGAATACAAGCTGTCGAGCGAGTTTTCCGGATTCGATTCGGTACAGATGGGGAGCATCATACTTACGCCTGAAAAAGCCTTTCAGTTTCACCCGGTTGGTGTGGGCTTTAATGGCGACTTCAATACGGTTCTCTCTAATTTCAGCTAAACACCAATTCACCACGTCACTTTCACTCCTATGACCCGGAAGATCGGCCCCACTATCATAAAAACTGATGAAGCCAATAGCCAACCACTGAAGCCATCGGTGATGAAGGCGGCTGATCCGGGTCAGGGGGGTGGGGCGGCAAAGCTTCAGCCGTCAGTAATTGCGGTAGACCAAAAGAAAAGCGCCGGGCCGGTTTCAGCCTCTGCCATGAAGCCTGAAGCTCAACCCGCGCCAACTGTTTCCGAAAAGCTACCGCCGACGGTGCCTTCCAAAATACCGGGTGCAAAACGTATGCGCCTGCCGGTTACGCTCGACGACGTGAAAAGCGCAACTACCGAACAGGATGTTGCGATCCTTGAAAAGGCCTGGCAGTATGTGCTTGAAACGGACATCGAACAGGCAACGAAGTCGTCGGTTTTGGTATGGCAAACAGGGCTGCAAAAGCAGTACAGCGACAAGGTGTCGCAGCTGCTGGAGTGTACGCAGCACGAAGCAATAGCCAAAGCCAGCGGGCATCTTTCCAGGGTGGTTCAGGTGCTCGAGGGAATTGACCTCTACGGGGTGTGTCAATACGAAAAGGACGGGATGCTGTCCAAATTCCTGAAGAGTTCGAGTAAGGAATTCGACACACCGGCCGAATTGCTGCACGCCGAAAGGGAGCTCAGGCAGCTTACAGAAAGGCTTGGGAGCCATTTGAAAGTGCTGATTGAACTTCAGCACAGGCTTCAAACGCTGAACGACGAGCTAGCCACGCTTTCCGGGGAGATCCGAATCGCGGCTATTGCTGCCGCGGTTTTGTCGGCCTACCTGCGCAAAAAAAGCGCTGCCATGGAAAAAATTGCCGACCAGTTTCTGGAGCGAAGCATGAGCCTCACGCAAACGGAAGCCCAAATCTCGCAAAACGAACTGGCCAGAGAAATGCAGCTGGCGCATCCTGCCGGGCTCATCTCGGCCATTCAAAACACGGTGCTGGTGATGGTGCCCGACTGGCTCGGAAGCGTAGCCGCCATGCGGTCGATGGTGGAAGCGAGCAAAAAAGTGACTGTGACCGAGGTGGAAGAAATGACCGACTGGAAGAAACGGATTATTAAACTTTTAAAGTAACGCCAATGTCTCTACAACTCAATCTCGAAAAAAGTAAAGGAAAACTTCTCCTTTCATTAAATAAAAAGGGTGTAAACACGCCACCGATAATGGACCTGTGTTTTGACCTGGACGTAAGCGGCAGCTTCGACGACGAGCACCGCGACGGACTCACACAACAGCTGCTGCTGCGGCTGGTACCGTGGGGAATGCTGTTTGACCCCGACCAGAAAATGGACATTTTCACCTTTAGTGATGGCAGGAGAAAAGCCAACTATGTGGGCGAAATAACGCCTGAAACCTGCGACAGGTACATACAGCGCAACATTATCGATAAGGTGGAAGGCTACAACGGCGGCACAGACTACAGCTACGTGGTCGAAAAAAATCTACAGCATTTTGGCTGGGTGCAGGGAGGTGCGTTTGTGCCACGCAAGAAAAGCTTTTTCACATCACTATTCGGGGGAGACTCCGGCTACGACACCGTGGCCGTTGAGCCCAAACGCTCGCTGGTTATTTTTGTAACCGACGGAGAATGCCACCATACCGACGAGGCTCGAATGAGAACAGTGCTCGCCGAATCTCAAAACAGGAAAGACCAGGTTTATTTTCTTCTGATCGGGATAAGCAACCAGGGAGTGGAGTTTGAATTTCTGCAGCAGATTGCCGATGAATTTTCGAACACCGGGCTGGTGGTCATCAGAAACCTCCGGGAATTTGTGAGAAAGTCGGATGAAGAAGTGAACGAGGTGCTGATTACCGATGAGTTGGTGGAGTGGTTGAAAAAGGACTAGGAAACAAGTGGTTTGGAGGGTGGTGCTACACCACTCTCCTTTGCCAGGTTCTTCCCAACCAACAAGTATTTGCCGCGGGAAAATGCTGTAGATTGAAGCCGGCGGCCGTGGCTGACCAACTTGTGAACGAACTACAGTCCGGATCATTCAAGGGCAACGTTTCACTGTCGTTTGTACCTCTTCAGCTCAGCGGTGGGAGCTATCACCGTGCGGTTGTGCCACATGGCGGGGGTGTAAACATACTCTTTTCTGAACCTGACTACGGGGGGTTCTTTTACCGCTGCAGGCTCCTGCCGTTCATTTTCGCCTCGTTCCTGCACCAATAGCTCCCGGAAGGTTTGCGTATCGAAGGCCAACCGTGCCTCCAGCTTTATTTCGCTCAGCTCCTTATCCACGAGCAACCGCTTCTGCTTTTTCATAATCGTAAAATCCCGCTCGATTGAGGTGCTTTCGTGCTGCCGGGCATAAACGTACTTGACGTAGTACCCGGCTTTCCCTTTCTCAAAAATCACACGTCCTTTTTTATACGTCATGGAATGACCAAAACCGAGCATGTGGAAATCTTCGCTGCGCTTGCCGGGCGCAAACTCGAAGTCAAGTTGCAACACCGCGTAGGTAACGGTGGAAACATACATCAGTCCCGCAAACAGGCCCTTCTTTTTTGGCACAAAGGAAATCTCGTAAACCGGCTCCTCATTCAACACGGTTACACCTGCCAGGGTGTACTCGTACTTGCCGGTGTGGTTGATGAACTCCCAATTTTTACTATGAATGCTGCTGTAGCTGGCAAGCAGGTCGGTGATTTCGTCTCTTACCAGCCCGGTTTTCGCCAGGTAGTGCAGCGTGTCTTTCTTTTGCCGGCTCCAGATCGAATCGCTGTTGCTTCCTTTTCCGGCTTTGATTGCAAAGATGCCCGTGCGAAACTTATAGTACACGCCGGCGTTTGCTTCGGTTTTTTCTATGTCGTCGAAAAATGCTCCCAACTTGCCTTCCATTTCTTTGGTGAGGTCCTGCATGCTGCTTTCCTCAAGCGAAATGCCCTCAATTGGCACCAACCTGTGTTCATTTTCGATGCTGTAAAGGTCTGCTACGAGGTCTTGATACTCTATAAATTCCTGCGGAAGCTTTTGAAATAACTCGTCGAACGTATCCCGGTCCAGGCCCACGAAGTTGGTCTTTTTAAGCACGATCTGATTTTCGCCGGCAAAGGGCGTTTTTTCATATGTATGATAAAAGATGCGCTGCCTGCCAGGCACTGCCGGATAGTTTTTCTCATAGTTTTTGCGAGCCCTCACAATTATTTCTTCGGCAGTAGGCGGCCTGCCATACACCTCAACAGCCTGCAGGCTTACGGCAGCCGGATGCAGGTACACGTGGGTAAGGTTTTGCAGCTCGCCGGCACTTAATTTCAGCGACTCGTACCCCACGTAGCTTATCAAAATGGTGGCTGTTGGCAAAATCCCTTCCATATCAAGCACAAAATGTCCCTCGCTGTTTGAAACCGTTCCCCGGTGCTGCCCTTGCACAACAATGTTTGCAAATGGCAGAGGCTCGCGGGTTTCAGCATCAACTACCAGGGCAGCAATGGGCTCGTAAGCCGCTAACAGATTGGAAACTGCGCACACGAAAAGAGCCACTAGTGTTTGTCTCACGCTTGTCCTGTTAAATGGCAACAACCACATTTCCTTTTTTCCGAAAGGATTCCACGTAGCGGTGAGCGTCAACTATCTCCTCCAAAACGTAGCGTTTGTCGATCACCGGTTTTAGTTTCCCCTCCTCCAGCAGCTTTTTGAGAAAGTCGAGTACATCCGCATCAATTTTTGCTGACGCGGCAACGGAGAGATAAGTGCCGTTTTTGGCCAGTAATTTTTTTCCGTTTGAAAGTTTCCCAACGGTATCAAATACCACGTCGAAGGTTTTCCCTGCAAGAGGGAAATCGCCTTTGGTGTAGTCAATCACTTCATCGGCTCCAAGCGATTTTACCATTGCGATATTGGGGGTACTGCATACCGCAGTAACATCGGCGTCGTAATATTTTGCCAGCTGCACGGCGTAAGTGCCCACACTTCCGGATGCACCATAGATGAGCACTTTTTGACCCCTGGTGATATGGGCTTTCCTGAGAAAAGCCAATGCTGTAATCCCTCCGACCGGAACAGCGGCGGCCTCTTCGTAAGAAAGGTTAGCCGGTTTTATTGCAATCAGCCCATGCTTTGTAGCCGAACCTTCTTCACGCATACATTTATATTCGGCGTAAGCACCAAATCCGAAGCCGGTAAACGCAAACACCTGGTCGCCTTTTTTAAATCGCCTGATGTCTTTGCCTGTGGCTTCTACCTCGCCGGCCAGCTCAAACCCCAGTATTTTTATCCTTCGCGGCCTGAAAAGCCCGTTAAAAAGCCTTGCCAGAAATGGATCGGCCTTTCGCATGCGCCAATCGCCGGCTGTTACCGTAGTAGCATGCACTTTAATGAGCAGCTCATTGTCGGCAGGCACCGGCTTCGGTACTTCCACAAGCCGAAGAACCTCCGGCGGCCCGTATGTTGTATACACTACTGCTTTCATATCTTATGCTGTTTTTAATTTCTTTTCTGTTGTATCAGATTCCCGTCTCCGTTTCCAAAATTTCATACCTACCAATGTTTTGCCCCGACGGGGCAACCTGCTAGGGTCGAAATCGGGGTACCTACAGCGCTATCAATATTTTGCCCCGATAGGGCAACAACTGCAACCTGCCTGATTCTCCGGTCTGCCTCCAGCCGCTGCCTCCCTCTTCCAACTTCGGTCTCCCGTCTTCTGACTTCCGACTTCGGTCTTCGGTCTCCCGACTTCCGACTCCTTCCTGCTTCCTGCTTCCTGCCGCTGCCTCCTGCTACTCTGATCTTCCGACTTCGGTCTTCCGACTCCTAACCTACCTCCACCACTACGTTCCCCTTTTTTCTCCCCGTTTCAACATACCTGTGCGCTTCGGCCACCTGCTCCAGCGGATAGCGCTTATCTATTACCGATTTCAATTTTCCCGCCCCAGCCAACTCGCCAAGGAAAATCAGGTCCTCCGCTTTCCAATACATATTTGATGCTGCTCCTATCACCTTTCGGCTACCGGCTACTGAAGTCCGCAGCATCTCGAAAATTTCCCCCAGACCAAACTCCGTCAGCAAATAGCGGCCTTTTGGCTTTAGCAAGTTTTTGCCCCTGGAAAGCCCAAGCTTGCCGATAGTATCGAAAACTACATCGTATGTCTCCCTTTCCTGCATAAGTTCGTTTCTGGTGTAGTCTATTACTTTGTCGGCCCCCAGAGACTTCACCAAAGCGAGGTTGGCGGTACTGCAAACGCCGGTTACCTCGGCTCCAAAGTGTTTGGCAAGCTGCACTGCCGCTGTACCCACCGACCCGGAAGCTCCGTAAATAAGTACTTTTTCGCCGTTTTTAACCTTCCCCTTATTTCTGAGGAAAACCAAAGCCGATAATGCACCATTGGGAATGGCAGCCGCTTCCTCATAGGATATGCCCGATGGTTTTATGGCCATTATGCTTTTCTCCGGCATGCATTTGTACTCGGCATGGGCGCCAAAGCTAAGCCCGGTGTACCCGAAAACCGGGTCTCCCACCTTAAACCGCTTCACATTTTTACCCGTGGAAACTATTTCGCCGGCCAGCTCCGAGCCAAGGATCTGCCTACGTGGTTTCCTGAAGCCGAACATCAGGCCCACAGGAACTCTCAGCAATGGGGGAAAAGTGAGCCCCCTCATTTTGGGATCCTCCGCAGTTACCGTGGCCGCATGAATTTTTATTAAAACCTCATTATCACGGGGAACAGGTGCCGGCACCTTTTCGAGCCGAAGCACTTCCGGCGGTCCGTATTTTCTGTATACAATTGCTTTCATATCTTTTACCATTTTTTATATCAAGCCTGCTTTTATACGAATTCCATCTCCGTTTCCGGAATACCGTATCTACCACTGTTGAGCCCCGAGGGGCAACCTGTTAGGGTCGAAATCCCGTAACGAACCTGCCTACCAATGTTTTGCCCCAATGGGCGGCTAGGGTCGAAATCCGTTGATACCTACAGCGCTACCAATGTTTTGCCCCGATGGGGCAACAATCGCAACCTCCATATTCTCCGATCAAACCCGTCTCCACTGCCTCCTGCCACTGCCTCCTGCCGCTCTCATCTTCGGTCTCCCGTCCCTCGTCTCCTCCCTCAATCCGGTAACTCCTCGCAACGAAAACCGCGCGGTTTAATGAGCTCGATAATGTCCGTTTCGCTTATCTCTCCCCTTGCTTCAACCCTGAGTACATTATCGACATCGGTGGTATCCACAGACCAGTTGCTTATGATAGGGTGCTTGTCAAGGACTGACGACAAAAGCCTAACCTTTTTCTTCGTTCCAATATCTGTTTTGAATACCAGTATGTTCATTTCAACAACTTTTTGGTTTCTTAACCATAATGCTTCGGTCATCCTAGGCAGCTGTAGCTTCTACTTCAACCCACCTCCACGCATACCACACTATAAATGAAGTGCAGGCTATTTCGATGGCCGCGAAAAACATGTAATAGAGGGAAGGCATTCCCATAAACATGGTTGCTACCATGACAGTGGTTTTGATGGACCCCGCGATGACATTTGCCAAGCGATTGGCCCGGTAGTCGAGGATGCGGGAGAGTAGCACCATGGCGATGGGGATCTCCATGAGGACGGCAGCTCCAAGCAAAAACCGCTCGTTGATTTCCAAACTTCCCACCGCGCCAGTTAAAAACTGCTTCAGTAAAACAGGATCCATCAGGGCCATCACATCGCAATAGAGGTAGTTGAACATGACGAATATCCACAGGGTGGAAAGCAGTACTTTCTCATCTGGCTTAGACATGTTTGTAGTTGTTTGCATTGATTGAATTTATACTACACGCCGAGCTGTGTAAAAGCTTCGTATACCAGAAATGCCGGCCACACTATTGCCTTAAGAAAACCCAAAACGCCCATCCAAAAGCCAGTGGCGTTTGAGATAAAGTACACCGCCGCACCCACAAACCCCAGCCCGTAAAGGCAGCTGGGGGAAGGGTTGAAGTTCATCGATTTCTTTTCCATGATATTTTGTTTTTAATGTCAATTATTGAATTCAACCACATGAGCGCTCACGGTGATTGTCCTTTTGTTGTAGAATGGAGGCACACCGCCGAAATGCTCTTCTGTAACCAAGTTGACAAGCGCTTTTGAGCCCGTCAGGTCGGTTTTGCTCACCATATCGGCGTAGGCGTTCTGGTAAAGCTGCCGTTTGTTGAGGCCTCCGAAGATGAGTATGTAGGTAACATCGGCACTGCCGCTTACCTTGTCTACCACCTTAAAGTTGTTGGAGGCCAGGTGAACCTGGGTGGCGTTTTGGTTAAGATTAACCATGAGGGCGTGGTTAACGCCGCATGAACTGGTGATTGCCAAAAATGCAATTGCTGTTAATGAAGAGAATAGTTTTTTCATTTGTGTATCTGTCTGGTTTTAGTATCTGATTTTCAGTTTTGAAATGTCCGACCGGTTGCGCACGGCGGTTTTCCAGTATTTCCGCGGCCTGCGTAGAGACAAAGCGGTGCCAGAAGAGCTCCCAAAAGGGCTCTCTTTACGTTTAATTGCATTTGATTTAGTTTTTAGTTCTTTAAATACTGACTATGGGAGTGATTATTCGTCGAACGCTGTGGTGAGCTGAAACGAAACGTCGCCAACAGTCTTCAGTGAGATATAATTGAATTTGTTGCTTTTCCCTGTAAAGTCGCTGCCCTCTTCCAGATGCAGGTTTATGGTATCGGATTTAAAACTCTCCAGGAGAATGGTAGTACCTTGCCCCGCCCAAATGGCCTGCAAGTAGGGTACGGTCACTTTAGCCCGTATTTGTGATCCGCCTGCCGAATCGGTTTCCAGGTAGAGAGTGCCTTCGTTGGTTTGCAAGCGTGGTTTGCCCGCTGCCATGTCGTCAACCGCCAGCTCTACCTTGTATTCACGGCCTTGTTTTATTTTCACACTCCAGTTAGCTGAAAAGCTTAGGTTTTGAAATTGTTCCACCGGAACGGTCTCATACCTCACCTCCGGTTCCCTGTTTAGCATGGCCTCAAGGTTGCCCCGCAGCACGGCAAGGCTGGCAACCAGCGTGGCCACCAAAATGCCGGGAATGATAATCAGTAGTTTTTTACTTGTTTTCATATCTGTGCGGTTCTATGGGGTTAGGAGTCGGAAGTCCGGAGTAGGAGGTCGGGAGTCCCGGAGTCTGGAGTAAAAGGTCCGAAGTCGGAAGTCCGGAGTCCGAAGTAAGAGGTCCGAAGCCCACTTCTGTCTTCTGTCTCCGGTCTTCTGTCTCCCGACTTCGGTCTCCCGACTTCGGTCTTCGGTCTTCCGACTTCTTGCGTCCTCATCGTATCTTCTCTTTAAATGCTATCATCATATTCATTAAATCAAATGCTTTTTCGTAATGCATTGTGAAAGTCTCCTCCGGAATATAACTCCTCTTTTGCGCCTTATACAGGCACGTTACGACCTCTGCAAGTGACCGGATGGAATAGCCCATGAATTTCTTGAATTCCGGATTTGACTGACCAATTGACCCTTCCGAAATATTCAAAGCCACTGAATCCACCGCCCGCATCATCTGCGACGACAGGTTGTAGGTTTCCTTTTTAGGAAAAGCATCCGTGAGCTTGTTTAAGTCTTCTGCAAAATCCATCGCTATCTGCCAAATAATAAGTTTCTCAAACTTGAACTTCATTTATGATATAGTTGGTTGGTTACATACTTACTCTTCGGCCCGCCCGCCTTCCTTCTTCCTACTCCCCTCTCCTGTCTTCGGTCTTCGGACTCCTGTCTTCCCACTCCTAACTTCGATCTTCCGACTTCGGTCTTCGGTCTTCCGGCTTCCTTCTCCGGTCTCCTGTCTCCCATCTTCCCCGCCTCCTGCCACTGCCTACTTCTCCCGACTTCGGTCTTCCGGCTTCCCACTCCTAACTCCTGTCTTCCGACTCCTAACTTCAGTCTCCTGTCTCCCATCTTCCCCGCCTCCTGCCACTGCCTACTTCTCCCGACTTCGGTCTTCCGGCTTCCCACTCCTAACTCCTGTCTTCGGACTCCTGTCTTCCCACTCCTAACTTCGGTCTTCCGACTCCTAACTTCAGTCTCCTGTCTCCCATCTTCCCTGCCTCCTGCCACTGCCTACTTCTCCCGACTTCGGTCTTCCGACTTCCGACTTCGGACTCCTGTCTTCCCACTCCTAACTTCGGTCTTCCGGCTTCGGTCTTCCGACCCCTATCTCCTTCCTCCAATACTCCTCGTAATACACATTCACATCGTCCATTGTCAACTTAAGCAAATCCATTTCCTTGAAAAGCTTCGGCAATTCGTTGCTCACAAAATCCTCTTTTCGAAGTGCTTTGGTCTTCTCGAAGCCATCGTCCGCCACAAAATACCCAATCCCTCTTTTGTTGTAGATAATGCCTTTGTCCTGCATGTAATTGTAAGTTCTCATCACGGTATTGGGGTTAACTTCAATATTTACTGCCATCTCCCGCACGGATGGGATACGGTCACCGGGATTCCATTTCTGAACTAAAATATTCTCTAAGAAGAGGTCCGCTATTTGCAAATAGATGGCCTGGCTATCTCTGAATTCCATCTCAAGCCTCCAGTTCTCTTAAGCCCAGGTATGCAATCAGCCAGCTCAACGGCGCCAGTGCCCACCAAAACAGACCTTTGGCAACCAACCAAATGCCGTGTGCCCCCACCCCTTTCAGCAGCACGCAGTCGTAGCCATTGCATTCATGCTCGGATAAAAACACGTCTTTCATTATCAGATAAATGAACGTGCCACAAACTGCCCCGAACAGTATCAGTACAAACAGCGTTTTGGGCAACACATAACCCCGGAAATGGACAGCCCCTACCAGGAAGATCCCCTGCAGCACAAAATAGTACTTCATGGTGCTGATGGAGAACTCGCCAAAGGGCTCAAAGGGCTTAAAGATGACGTGGTTGAACAACAGGTTACCCAACGGATTGGCAATAAAAGTATAGGCCGTGTAGGTAAAGGTGAACAAACTAATCCAGCCAACGGAGGTGAGCAGCCACATGCAGATGAACCTTTCCAGCGCCGACACCGGCAATGTAAGGTAGTGGTGGCGCTTTAGCGTGCTTCCCAAATCTCTGAACGCCAGGCTGCTCAAGATAAAGCCGCCTGCCAGCAGCATGAATGCGTAGCTCTCCGTATGCTCGTGAACCAGCTTGTTGCCCTCTATCATGGTGGTGAGCAGCAGATCGACAAAAAACAGCATGCCGTAGGTAACTACAAACGTCATCACTACTCCCTTGCGGCTTCTGAACAGTTCCATTTTCAGCAGCAGCCAAAATCGCGACGGGTCGAAATGCGTTGTCAGGTTCATCGTTTAGCTGTTGAAGATGTTATAGATTTTCTCCTTGTTGCTGATCACGGCTTTAAACAGCACCTCCAGGTTCATGTTCGTTTCCTTGCCTGCGGTATTTTCCGCTACCACTGTGTAGCCGCCAAAGGAAGACTCCGAGTACACCACGTTGGCATCGTGGGGCAAGTCGGCCTGCCGTGTTATCGCCAGCCGTTTCGAAACCTGCTCGTAGTCCTGAAAAAACACGATCTCCCCTTCGTCGAGAATGATGATGGGGTCGATCAGGTTTTCCATGTCTCTTACCTGGTGCGTGGAGATGATGAACGTCCTTCCCTCGTGAATAGCGCTGGCCACTACCTTCCTGAACTGACTTTTCGACGGTATGTCCAGCCCGTTGGTGGGCTCGTCCAGTATTACCACACTGCAGTCGGTAGCCAGCCCAAACGACAGCAAAAACTTCTTCTTCTGTCCGTACGAAAAGGTAGAAAGCTTTTTGGCCGGGGGAAGCTGAAACTCGGCGATATACGACGCCAGCAGGCTGTGGTTGAAGCGCGGGTAAAACGGGCTGTACAGCTTAACATAGCGCTCCATGGTAAGCGGCGGAAGATCAAACTCCTCGGCTACAATGTAAATCTCCCTGAGAAACTGGGGGCAGCGATCCTTTGGCTGAAATCCCTCCACGACCAGTGCTCCCGATTGGGGAAACAACAAACCAGCGATAATTTTTAGCAGGGAAGACTTGCCGGCCCCGTTTTTTCCCAGCAGGCCGTAAATGCTGCCCGATGGCATGGTGAGATTGAGCCGCTCGAAAAGCGGACATTGCGTGCCGTAGCCAAACGAAAGATTTTCAATTTGTATCATCGAGTACCTCTGAACCGGTGTACTAATTAACTAATACACTGCAATAGTAATGGATTGCTTCTCAACTTTGCAAACAAAAAACTGAAAAAAGTTTTTGGTGAGGTGTAAAGCCTCTGAAAAGAATAAATGAATTCCGTCGCTCACGGTCACCCCGCTCAGGGAAGAAGAAATCAGCGTCAGCGTAGCAATAAAAGGCATGCGCGGCGGATCTTCTACATCAACAAACACAGTCACAGGTATGCGCAAGCGTGTCCGGCTGCAGTGTAGCACATAGTCACCGGTTACAATCATGCCCCGGCGTAGCACGACGTGTGTATTTAAGTCTCTATCTATTAGCCTTAAAGCATCAGCGGATTTGGTTCAATTCTCTTTTCCTTCAATCACATCGGAAATTTGCTCAAACAATTCAGGGATTTTATTTTTCATGACATCCCACACGATGGAATAATTTACACCCATATAGTCATGGACCAGTCTATCCCTCATACCGGCCATATTCTTCCATTGTATTGCGCTCCACCGCAGCTTATAGTCAGCGGGAATTTTTTTTGTGGCTTCTCCAATTATTTCGAGACTTCTAACCACCGCCCTTTTGAGGGTTTCATCGGCGAGAAAGGATTCTTTATTCAACTGCGGGGTTACTGATTTGATATAGGCACATTCGTCCCTGATGTGTTTCAGATATTCAATGGGTTCTTTAGACATAAATAACCTCATTTAAAATCTTTGGACCAATGTATGGACTTAAGCCATTTTTAGTAACAATCTCTATTTTTTCATCGATGAACAACTCTTCGAAAAGATCACAGGCACTCATAAAGTTGTCAAAGTTTTCTTCTTCTGGCTCAAAATCCAGTAACAAATCAATATCGCTGCCAACGGATTGTTCGTTTCTTACGTACGAGCCAAAAAGCCCAACACTTTTAACGCCAAGCTTCTCAAATCGCAGCTTGTTGTTCCTCAAAGTTGCCAAAATATTGTCCCTCGTAGTCATAACCCAAAGTGTATCTACCCAAAGATACAAATTTGCTCTTTCAGAAGGTTTTAATAACCAAAATAGCCAGGGGGAACATTAAAATTAATATAGATACTCCGCAACAGCCGTTCTCACTCCAACTTCACGGGAAGCTCATGCTGACGGCTGCCGTCTTTGGCGCTTTCTTCGAAGAGGACGAGCATGAGCGCGGAGTTGGGCCGCTCCTTTTCCACCTCCACAGTAAATTCAAAGCTGCCCCATTCCGGAGCACCAGCATCGGTGGTGGCAAAGCCCTTTTTCAATTCATTGTGGCCGTCTTCCACCACCCATCCGAGGGTCGCTTCGAACAGCTGGCCCTCGCCTCTCACGGTGTACCTGTACTCACCGGTTTTTTCAACTGTCACATTTCGGAACCGGGCATTGGAATTTGTCTCAGCCTCAGCAGGTGCTGTTACCTTTTCGCTCGAAGTGGCGGTCGTGTCAACCATGCTATCCGCCGCATCCCTTCTATTCTCCACCTTGCCTGTGCATGCTGCCAGGGTCATTATTATAAGCAAATCAACTGTTTTCATATCTCCATATGTTTTTTGTGGGTCCCAAATTTGCGATTTCAACTCTTGTCCTTCCGCCTAAAGTCAATTAAAAAACGCATCTGGTACTTCAGCAGATGCAGTTGGTCAATATCATTTTTTGCAGCTAAACCCATTTCGTTGCTTTGGACAATGCCGAACGCAAACTACTGACCATCAAATCCTGGCAATGTTATGACTACAAACCAATTCCTCGTCCTTGCATGTTCGTTGCTGCTTCTGAGCGGATGCACCGACGGCATCTCCGGAAAGGCCGATTCGCTCCTGCCACAAATTCAGAAGCTCACGCAATTGCGCACGGAGGCGGAAGCCAAAGACGACCTCGAAGGTTTCATGGCGTTCTACTCCGAAAACGCCATTAGCATGCCCGAGTACCAGCCGCTGCTCACCGGCACAGTCCCTATCCAGACTTATTACGCCGAAATTTTCCGCAGGCAAAACATCAAGTCCTTCCGGCGAACCACGGAGGAGATCATCGACCTCGACAGCGCCATCGTGGAGTTTGGCACCCTTACCAAGGAATACATCAATGCCGATTCCGGCTCCGACTCGGTACTTACACTCAACGGCAAGTACTACCACGTGTGGGCCGCGCAGCCCAACGGCAGCCTGAAGCTGAAGGGAGAAGCCTTTGGTTATTTTCATCATGTGCCGGCAGCCGAAACTTTTGTGGTTGACGGAGCCGAAACCGACCCCACCAAAGCCGACAGCTTTACAGGCAGGCCGGGTCCGTTTGAGCTACGTGCCTATAACGCACTGAATGAAAAGCTTGTGAAAACCCGCGACGGCGCTGCACGCTCGGAGTTTTACACGGCCGATGCCAAATTTATGCCCTTTGCTGAGCCCACGGTGTCGGGCAGCGAGATAAAACCTTACCTCATCGAGTACAGCAGTCGCGGCTGGGTGGTGCTCGACTCGGTGGCAGTGTACACCTACCACGCCGAAAACTATGGCGACTACATCCTGGAATACGCCATGTTTAAAGTGAAATGGCACCGGGAAGAAACCTCAGGGAGAACCGAAGGAAAAGGCCTGCGGGTATGGAAAAGGCAACCCGACCAATCCTTAAAAATGTACCGCCAGATCGGCACACACAACCATCTCAATTAAAACCATGATCACACTAAAGAACATCATTACAGCGGCAGCATTTTTATGCGCTGCACCCTCTTACGCAGTGGCATACGCAGTGGCGTCCACACCGGCCGACCAGCAAACAGTGCAGCAGCTAAACACCTTTCGGCAGCAGTACGCCAAAAGCATGCTGGCGGGAAATCCGGAGCCACTGCTCTCGTACTTTGCCGACGGTATTCGTCTGATGCCGGAGTTTCAAAAGACGGTGATGGGGAAAAGTAATGTACTGGGCTATCACAAGGCGTTTGCCGAGAGGCTGAAAGTGCAATCTTATGACCGCACTGCGATAGAAATGCTGGACCTCGGTGCCCAGGTACTTGAAATCGGCACGTTGTGCCTCACCTTTTCTGCGAAAGCCACCGGTGAAGAACATACGCTGAATGGTGCATACCTCAACCTCTGGCAAAAGGCAGCCGGCGGCCGACTGCAGTTAATCACCGAAGCATGGAACTACGACCGCTGGTACGATGGCGCCGATCAACTCCTGCGGTTCGAAACAGTGCCGGCCGTTCATACGGCATTTCTGCCCAATGTGCCGGTAAACAGCAGCATTAGCTTCGAACTGGCAGCACTTAACCGCCTGCTCGATGCCACAGTCACGCAGCATGATGGCAAGGTATGGGCGCAGTTTTATGCCGACGACGCCATGCTCATCCCCAACCATCAGCCAATCCAAAATGGCCGGAAAGCCATCGATGAATACATTGAGAAGCACGCCGTGGAGCTGCCGGTGTTTGAAGAGCTCGACATTCGCAACAACCGCATCGACAACCTTGGCGGTTATGTAATAGAGTATGCCGGCCACATCGCCAGCTGGAAAAACCGGGGCACAACAGGCGTGGGCCTGGGAAAAAACATCAGGATCTGGCGTCGGGAACCCGACCACTCACTAAAGCTTTTCCGGTCTATCGTTATGTATGATTGAACCGGAAAAATCAATCTGGTTTACCCCTCACCCTAAAGGGAGCCAGATTGATTTTTCCTTTGATGTCCTAGTTAGACGGTAGGGAGAACCCGCCGGTTAGTGAAAAATCCTAAATGATAAAAAATTTACTAATGAAAACACGCTCACTTCACCTACTAATCCTCTTTGCCACAGTTGCTACCCTTGGCTGCCAACCGCTTCAGGCCCAGCTATCGGGCAAGTACCCCGGCTACGAAACCAAACACTTCGCAGGGTTACGCTACGGCCTTTTTAAACCCACCGGTTACGACCCCGCCAAATCGTACCCGCTTATAGTATACCTGCACGGCGCCGGCGACACCGTGTCGAGAGACATTAGCTGGTACCGGGAGGCCGTGCAGCGGAACAACCCCGCCTTTGTACTAACGCCAAAGTGCCTGGAAACAGACCAGGGCTGGGGCAACACCTGGGCAGACGGCTACACCCCGTGCATGGAGAAAACTGTCCGGCTGGTCGACGACATCATTGCCTCCTACCCCATCAACAGCAACCGGCTTTACCTGTACGGCATTTCCATGGGAGGCTTCGGGGTGTTTTCCGTGCTTGCCAAAGAGCCGGGCAAATTTGCCGCAGCCTATGCCGTGTGCGGTGGCTCCAGCCCCAAAGCCGCCCAGCTGCTCACGGATACGCCGCTGTGGATATTCCATGGCGAAGAGGACGACGTGGTGCCGGTGTCGCTGTCGCGCGATGTGTACCACGAAATGGTGCGGCTGGGGGGTAAGGCAGTGCGGTACACCGAATACGCCGGGGTAAAGCACAACAGCTGGGAAAATGTAGACCGGGAGACGACGCTAATTCCCTGGCTTCTGGCGCAGGAAAAAGGCAAAGCCGCGGGAAAGCCGGCCCGGGTAATGAAAGTAACGGCCAAAGCAGAAGGAAAAGCCATCAAGCTGAGCTGGCAAAAGCCCGCAGCCACCAGCCCCGGCGAGCAGGTGTGGTTTTGCCGGATCTTCCGGGATGCCACTTTGCATGCCGAAGTTAGTGGCGAAGCAACCAGTTGGGAAGACGCCGCCCCGCAAAACGGTAGCAAGGCAGCCTACACCGTGGTTGCGGTAAACTACCTCTTCGGGGAGTCGGAGCCTGCAGCGGCTGTTGAAGTTCGGTGAGGGGACAGCCAGCTTATCATCATCGTTTGCACCGAGGATGGCTGAGGAGGCGATTGTATCGCCATTACGAATTCCCTTTAGGAGGGTCAGTTGCACAGGCGTCCCGGACTGCGCCGCTGCATAAGATCCCGTTCCACGTCGGCTCCTGCCGTCAGGATGACGATGACCACGGCAGCCTGCAAACTATGGACCACCTATCATCATCGTTTGCAACGAGGATGGCCGAGGAGGCGATTGTATCGCCATCACGAATTCCCTTTAGGAGGGTCGGTTGCAGCGGTGTCCCGGACTGCGCTACTGTATAAGATCCTTCCTCCGTCAGGATGACAGTGACCGAGGCGGCCTGCAAGGCTGCACAATTGCCAAACATCTAAATATCGGTATCTTTAAACCATTGACACACCAGAAAATGACCGCACGCAGCTCCCCTCTTCTCTCCCCCTCCCACTACCAATGGGTGTTCAAATACAAGCTCTACCACCTGCCCTTCTGGGTGGTTTATCATTTCCTCTGGGCCACCGTCAAAACAGGCGACCCGCTCGAAGTAGCCACCTACGTGTTTGCCTCACCATCTTTCAAGTTCATTTTCTACGTGGTTTTTCAGGCCGTGGCGGTGTATTTCAACCTGTATTTCCTCATCCCGCGCCTGCTGGAAAAAAGCCGGTTCGTGCCTTATATCGCCTGCCTGCTACTCACCATTCTGGCTACCGCGGCCATCATTGTGCCGGGCTACCATCTGGGTGCCTGGGTTTCGGGCAGCACGGCTACCGACCTATATGGCACCAGCGAGTTTGCCTTTTTCTTTCTCACCTACACCCTGCCCTCCACCGTGGCCAGCACCACCCTGGCCATGAGCGTGAAGCTGACCAAAAACTGGATACAGGCCAAGCGCCGGGAGCAACTGCTGGAAAAGGAGAAGCTGGAAACCGAGCTCAAGTTTCTCAAGTCGCAGTTCAACCCGCACTTCCTTTTCAATACCATCAACTCCATCTTCGTGCTCATCCACAAAAACCCCGCTATGGCCTCCGAGTCCCTCTCTAAGTTTTCGGACCTGCTGCGGTACCAGCTTTACGAATGCAACGAATCCGCAATACCGCTCAGCCAGGAGCTTGGCTACCTCGAAAATTATATAGAGCTGGAAAAGCTGCGGCACGACGCCCACAACCTGGAGCTGACAGTGGACCTGGAGCACGCCGCCGGACAGGGCCTCGCCATCGCCCCCTTTGTGCTCATTCCATTTATTGAAAATGCCTTCAAACATGTATCGCGGCAAAAGAACCGGCCCAACTGGATAACCATGCACCTTCACGTAGACCAGCAGCAGCTGCACTTCACCATTGCCAACAGCATCGCACCGGAAGGCGCACGGGCACGGGAGGTGCTGCCTTACCGCGGCATTGGCCTGCAAAACGTGCAGCGGCGGCTCGACCTGATCTACCCCGGCGCCCACACGTTGAACATTAAGCACGACCACTTGCAGTTTTCTGTACATCTCAGCCTTCGCCTCCAGCAGGATCATGCTATGGCAGCTACCCTTGGGAAGCTAAATATTACTACTGCCGAAGAATTAAGTCACACCACTTAGAAACGGGTTATTTATTTATGACACAGATTTCAAATAGAAGTAGCGCCCATCAAGGAGGGGAGCCGGAGACCGACGTGGAACGATTTGGCGGAAGGGAGCGGGAAAGGTCTTGTGCGTTAAATTCTCCTTGATTTTTGGTCCGCACGGAGTGTACTTTTCATCAAGGAAAACGGTCCGCCGTTGCGGTAACAGCCCGTCGGGCTTTAGGACAAAAAGCCAGATAAAGAACCGAGGCTCTAGCCAAGAAGCAAAGCCACCAGAACTCCACCCACAAATGATATTTAAAAGAACATAACCACTCTCCCCTATGACCCTCAACTGCCTCATTATCGACGACGAGCCCCTGGCACGCGAGTGCATCACCAACTACGTAGCCGAAGTCGACTTCCTGCAGCTGCAAGGCACAGGCAGCAACCCCGTGGAGCTCTCCCAACTGCTCCACACGCACCCGGCCGACCTCATCTTCCTCGACATACAAATGCCTGTAATGAACGGCATCGACTACCTCAAAATGGCCACCAACCCACCCATGGTCATCATTACCACGGCATTTCCCAGCTTTGCGCTGGAAGGCTTCAAGCTCGATGTGCTCGACTACCTGCTGAAGCCCATTACCTTCGACCGGTTTTTTAAGGCCGCCACCAAAGCCCGCGACTACCACCGGCTCGTTACCAGCACGCAAGCCACCGCAGGCAGCACCGGAAGCACCCCGCCCGCCGACCATTTTTTTGTGAAGTGCGACTACAAATACGAGCGTATCTACTTCAGCGACATACTGTACATACAGGGGCTGCAGAACTACGTCACCATTTTTACCACCAAAGGCAAGTACGTTACGCTACTATCGCTAAAAAACGTGGAAGAAAACCTCGACGGGCAGGCGTTTATCCGGGTGCATAAGAGCTACATTGTGCCCATAGCCAAAATAGAAGCCATCGAAAACAGCGAAATCCACATCCAAAACCACCGCATCCCCCTCAGCCGCAACTACCGCGAAGAAGTAATTGAGCGGGTGGTAAACAAAAGGCTTTGGAAGAAGGGGTTGTAGAAAAATTGCAATTACGGGATTAGAGGTACATGAAGGCCGCTTATGCTATCACCGAAAACTTCGTAGAGTCAGAAGTTTGGATGAAGGAATAAGATCAGTAAGCCCAACTCTTTAAATACCATTAAAAGATCCAGTTCCATCAGCCTCTTATAAATGATAAGTTAGCTTACGGATGTTTGGCCTAAACCACCCCAACATCGGCCTGATTACACCCGCTTCGACCAGAATTACCCGATATACCTCTTCCAGAAGAGCCAATTTTGGCAGTCAGCAATGCCTCCCGGCGGCACGGCCCATGGCAGAAATCAAATATGGCACCCACCCGTACGGCTTCCAATCTGGCTCAATTCCCTCCTGGGTGTTGCCCAACACTTAGTGATGGGTTGCCCAACACCGGGTTAGCTGTTGCCCAACACTAAACCAGGGGTTGCCCAACACCGGATTCACTGTTGCGCAACACTTAGATATAACTACCGCTAGTGATGAAGGTGAATGGGCGTTGACAAAGGTGTGACTAAGGCTTGTGAGGAGTGTTTTTGTGCTTGTGGGTTTTGGTGTTTAGGTTACTCCCAAGGCGCATCGGTAGCAGCTTTACTAAACTTGGCCATTGATTGAAGTAGGTACGTCAAACGGCCGGTGCTGCTGATGGCTTGGTGGTGTTGGTGTCAGCAGTTGTGTTTGGACCGCCCGGAAGGTTTCGATTTCGGATTTTTGTCCGATACGGAGTGCGGTTGAACAAACGGAATACAGGTTTATGATTTGGAATTTGAGCCCCGTTAGGGGCGGCACATTGGTAGTCCCATCGGGGCAACAGGCATTTTACCTAATCCCGTAGGGATGGCACATCGGTAGGCCCGCAGGGCCGGGTTGACAATATCCCATAGTGCCGTAGGTATGACGATAGGAATTGCGGATTTCGGATTGGCGGTTCTCTGTCTTTGGTGATGGAAAGCGTCGCTCCGGTTTGATGGCCATCCCGAAGCGACCAAAAAAACTTAAGCCTGCCCTGACTTCTTCAGCCACAGCCAGTAGGAGGTCAGCAGCACGGCAATCGCAACAAACATAATCAGCATTGCTGGTTCGAATCCGCCCACCGCCAATCCGGAGTAAGTGGCCCCCACAAGATCGAAGAAAAGGCCGGCGTACGCCCATTCCTTCAGCCGTTTAAAGTAGGGAAGTACCAGAACGATACATCCGGCCAGCTTGGCCACTCCCAAAAAAGGAAGCAGGTATTCCGGGTATCCCAATTGTTTAAATACCTCCACCCAGTCGGGCGTTCGCATAATGTTCATAATGGAACCAGGTACCAGAAAAAAAAGGATCAGACCGATGGATATCCAGTAATAGATGTTTAGGTTTTTCATTTTTTGTTGAATTGTGTTAGTAATCAAAGACGGTTATTTGTCAGAACAATTTTCGGTTATTTTAATGAGCGATGGTGGCGTAAACCTCCTCATAAGCCTTCGCTGGTTTTGTAATTTAACGCCGCCGTTGTCCCTGCCGTCACGTCCAGGGTTACGCCGGTTATCCTCCGGGCCATTTCCGAAGCGAGAAAAACCGCAGTAGAGGCAATATCGTGCATGGAAGGCAGGTCCTTCAGCATAGTATCGCCTTTCATTTTTTTGAAGATCTCGCTCACCATCGGCTCCCCGCTTGCAATAGCTTCCTTAAACGGCCGGGAATCCAGAGAGCCTCCGGAACGGATATTCACTACCCGTACGCCGGATGGACCCAGTTCGGTGGCAAGGTTTTTCGCAAATGTTTCCACGGCACTGCACAGTGGCCCGAAGCCACCTACTCCCGGGTAACCGATGCCTCCGGGTGTAGCGGTCAACGTAAGAATAACGCCGGAGCCCTGCCTGCTCATGATGCGCCCGGCAGCAGTGGCGGTTAAAAAATGGGTGCGCATGGCAACGCTCACGGGAAGCACGAAGTCGTCCACATTCATCTTCACCAACGGAACATTTTGCGTTACATCAATGCCTATGAGGTTGAAGGAAATATCTACCCTGCCGGCGTTCTGGATTACGTTTTCCAGGTGGGCCTGTATTGCATCTGCGTCTAAGGCATCTACCTGGGCTGCTTCTGCCAGGCCGCCTTCCGAGGCGATCTGCTCTGCTACGGCTCTGGCTACCTCCAGGCGGCGGTTGGTGACAAATACCTTTGCGCCTGCACGGGCCATCTCCATGGCAACTGCCCCACCCAACGACGGGCTAACTCCATAGATTACTGCATTCTTGTTATGTAACATATCCTCTGATTGATGTACTGTCTTCCTTTCAGTCAAAAGTACGTCACAGCGGTTTATCAGAAGCGGGGTCTTTACGACAATCTTAGGGGAGAAAACGAATTTCGGATTTGAAATTTCGGATTTCGGATTGGCGGTGCCTGGGGCCACACTGCAATGAACGGATAGCAGCGGTTCAATTGGGTTTCGAAATGTTGGTTCTCGGTCTTTGGCGCTATGAAACAGCATCAGAAGTTCTTTTTGGGACACCTGAAGGATTCGATTTCGGATTTTTTCCCGATACGGAGTGCGGTTGAACAAACGCAATACACGTTTCTGATTTGGAATTTGAGCCCCGTTAGGGGCGGCACATTGGTAGGCCCGCAGGGCCGCGTCGATAATAAACCATGATGCCGTAGGTATCTCACATAGGAATTGCGGAGGGAAGGCCACGGAGATACTGAAAGCGATCGGCGACGGGAACCGAAAGCAAACGAAAGGCGGATGCATGGTACAATAACACAGGAGTCCCGCCGGCACGTCCACTTTACACTCCCCCAAAGGCGCTTCCGGGGCGAAAACTGGACGTTGGCCGGAAGAAGTGAAAGATCAGTCCGTTTGCACAGCCCCTTCATTGTTGTAGAACTGCTCCTGACTGTACACCCAAACAGTACGGGATTCGCCGCCCTGCTGCACTACCAGTACAAGCGATTCGGCAGGTAAAATATCTTCAAACTCCCTCACACTGCCGGCTTCTTTCAGTTCCCATGCAATTGTCACCTCCTGATCTGATTTATTCAAGAACCACGCAATCACATCTCCCGTGTCGGAGTGCCTGGTGGCGTAGGCTGTTACATCGCTCAGGGTGTTCGTCACGCTCAGCGACTGGTCACCTACCTGTGTAGCCAGCAGCTTGAGCACGTGGTAAGCAGCCCTCGGCATATGGGTGTCTCCGTCTATAAATCCAAGTGTCCAGCCTTCGCTGATGCTCCAAAAAGACATATTCCAAATGCCTTCTTCCATACCCACACCTACCATATCGGCTACCCAGAGGCCAGCCCAAAAGCTGCCCGGCGAACCGCTAAAGTTACTATTGGAGGGTTCTCCATCGTAAGTGACGTTGTGTTCGGTATAGGCGAGGGGTGTTCCGCTCATTCCCAAATTGTTCATGTAGCCCTTGATCATGTTGATATTGTTGCGGAATTCTGCATGATCGGCCATGACCGCCTCCTTTGTTGCTTCTTCAGGGTCGAACGGATACCGGTGCAGGGTGATCACATCCAGGCTAGTCCCGCATGATTGCAGAAACGGAGACAGCCAGTTGTTGCCGGGAAAGTATTTCCAGGCCAGGTCGGGCCCGACGATCACGTAGTTTTCATCCACTTCGCGAATAGCGTCGCTCATGGCTGAAAATGCGGTGCATAGCTCAGCCACCGAATAAGCGTCTTTCACCCCTTGGTCGGTGTAAATGTCCGGCTCATTGCCAATGGCAAAATACCGGATAGGATATCCTTTTTCCCGAATGTAATTGACTAACTCCAGCGCACTTGCCACGTCCATCGGCTCCCCATTCATGTTATTGAGCAACGGGATCTGAAACAGTATCTCTGCCCCAATAGCGTCTGCATAAGCTACTGCTGCATCCAACTCGGCATAGTCGAATGCTTCTGGGTAGTTGCGGTCATTTTCCGTACCGCCCACGCGGAGTAATTGTATGTTCAGTTCAGCCACCATTTCCTCTGTTCCATCTACTTGTGAGCCCCACTCATCCACCCACGACCAATAGTTTTGACCAAAGAAGAACTCACTTACCGGGGCGGCGTCTGTGGCATCCACGGTTACATCCGCACTCGATGTTTGCGTACCCTCCCTGACATAATTGTCGGATACAGTGCAGCCATCCTCTTCGTAGGATGCGGAAAAACTGTCGGTTCCCAACGTGAGGGTGTCTGTACCGCAGTCTGACCCGCCGCCCGGACACAAGGTAATCTGGTCTCCTTTCACCTGAACAGTACCAGTGGTTACATTTTCCACTCCATCTTCCCTCACGATATACTCAAACGTGTTGTTCTCGAAGAATTCGACGGTGGTGCAATTTCGATCCGTGCATGGCAAAGAAGTGGTGCCACTTTCTTCGCAATTGCTATACACTCTCGAAGCCTGCACCCACAGGCCAAGCAGCTCCTGCGGAAGAGGCGAGATTTGTTCATCGTCGTCGCCACCGCAAGAAGTAAGGAAGGATGGCACGGCAAATAGGGCCAAAAGGATAGCCAGTAGGTAGTTTTTTCCATTCATAATGCCTTAGTTTAAGATATGTTTCGGGTATATCCAAATAGATTCTTATTACTGGTGGTTACCAAATTGACGACTATCACCATGCTACCGCTTCCCGCAGTAATAGTGCATCCACTGGCAGACCTGGACTGGTTTTGTATCTTTATCGAATTCTAACAACTGATACCGCCAACTCGCTCTATGAAGAAGAAAATCTAGTTGATCAATCCTAAGGAAGAAAATTTGCGAGGCCTCTATCATGCAGGTCAATTTCGACACGGAGGCTGAGTTTATCGGCATCACCGGCAAAATCAGCCAATGGAACCACATGCGGATATTGTCTGATGAATTCCGAAAGCGGAACAAAACCATTATCATAGGAGGATCTTTTGCTTCGCTTTCCCCCGACAGGGTGCGGCCGTATAGCGACATATTAGTCCGCGGCAAAATAGAGGAGATAGCCGATCAGGTATTCAGGGAAATCGCTTCCGGGCTCGGCAAGGCGGAATACGAGGGCACCCAGCCTGGCCTGTCGTCGTTGGTGCCCCGGTGGAATCCGTATCCAAACGACAGGGCACTTTCCGGTGCAGTGCAGATTTCGCGCGGTTACCCGTATTTTTAGGGTGGTTTTTCCTTAGAGACCTCTGCCTCCGCAGGGGTGACGAATCCGTTGGCCAGAGCGATCTCCTATTGGCTGTTAACGAGCCGCAAGGTACCGAAATAGCCGCCGGCAATGGTCCGAGGAGAAACGATCCGTGGCGGGAAGTTGGGTTGGCATAGAACGAGGAGGATGCGACCCTACCCACTTAAATACTTAAACACTTACCGACCTAAACACCAATTGACCAAAATTGCTACTTTTGCGCTTCCAAATAATCAACAACAATGGATACTTCTACCGAACTGAAAAAAGTTGCCCTTAACGACCTCCACGTGGCCCTTGGCGGCAAAATGGTGCCCTTTGCCGGGTACAATATGCCCGTGCGCTACTCCTCCGACCTCGACGAGCACCACACCGTGCGCAATGCCGTGGGTGTGTTCGACGTATCGCACATGGGCGAGTTTATGGTGGAAGGTCCCGGCGCACTGCCCCTCATACAAAGCGTAACCTCCAACGACGCCTCCAAGCTGGTAAACGGCCAGGCGCAGTACTCGTGCCTGCCCAACGACAAAGGCGGTATTGTAGACGACCTGCTGGTGTACAAAATGGCCGATGAAAAGTACCTGCTGGTAGTAAACGCCTCCAACATCGATAAAGACTGGAACTGGGTAAGCAGCCACAATACCTTCGGTGCCAGGCTCACCAACATATCGGACCAAACCTCACTGTTTGCCGTGCAAGGCCCCAAAGCGGTGGAAGTGTTGCAGAAACTTACCAAAGAAGACCTTTCGGCAATTAAGTACTACCACTTTATAGTAGGCGAGCTTGGCGGCATTAAAGACGTCATTATCTCAGCCACGGGCTATACCGGCGCCGGGGGCTTCGAGTTGTATGTAAAAAATGAGCATGCTGAAGCCCTTTGGCACAAAATATTTGAAGCCGGAAAAGCCGAGGGCATTAAACCCATTGGCCTTGGTGCCCGCGATACGCTGCGCCTCGAAATGGGCTTCTGCCTCTATGGCAACGACATCACCGACGAAACCTCCCCGCTGGAAGGCGGCCTCGGCTGGATCACCAAGTTCACCAAAGACTTTACCAACGCCCAGTCGCTGAAAAACCAGAAGGAGGCCGGCGTAGCCAGGAAGCTCGTCGGTTTCGAGCTTGTCGACAAGGGTATTCCCCGCGCCCATTACGAGTTGTTCAACACCAAAGAAGAAAAAATTGGCGAGGTTACCTCCGGCACCATGTCGCCCACACTGGGCAAGGGCATAGGAATGGGCTACGTACAAACTGCCTACGCACAACCCGACACCGACATACTGGTAAACATACGAGGCAAATTCCTTAAGGCGCGGGTTGTAAAAACGCCCTTTCTCAAAAAATAAGTAATGAACAATATCGACGTTTGCCTTTCCCCCGAACTCCTGCATCAGTACAACCTACAGGGCAAAATCGCGGTGGTGGTAGATATACTGCGTGCTACCTCGTGCATGGTGTCGGGGCTGGCAGCGGGCGTATCGGCCATTAAGCCGCTGGCCGACCTGGAAGCCTGCAAGTGCCTTAAAGAAGATGGTTATTTTATCGCCGGTGAGCGCAACGGATCCAAAGTCGAGGGCTTCGACATGGGCAACTCACCTTTCGAATACATGGAGCCGCAGCTGAGGGGGCAAAAAGTAGCCGTGACCACCACTAATGGTACGCTGGCCATCGACAAATCTGGAGCGGCAGACCAGATCATCATCGGCGCTTTCCTGAACCTGGGAGCCGTGGCCCGCTACTTACGGCAGCAGCAAAAGGACGTGGTGGTTGTCTGCGCGGCCTGGAAGGGCAAGGTGAACCTGGAGGACAGCCTGTTTGCCGGCGCCCTTGTAGAACGGCTGAAAACCACGCATACACCGGAATGCGACACACCACTAATGATGAAGCGGCTTTACCTGGCCAGCAGAACGGACATGTTGGCTTTTGTGAAACAATCGTCTCATGCCCGGCGGCTGAACAAGCTGGACGTGTTCAAAGACATCGGGTTTTGCCTGCAGGAGGATCAGTATGAGGTGGTGCCGGTGTTGAAAGGCGACCATCTGATGCCGGCCTAGGGCCCATATCTTCCCGAAAGGTAGCCCACCAACGGAATTTCTTGGACGCAAAATCGCCAGCTGTTCCGCTACCACAGCTGCAAAAACGATCTTTCGGGAAGTTGGTGTCCGGGTCCTTCCCGAAAGCTGCCCATCAGCGGTATTCGTCAAGCGCAACAATCGCCAGCTATAATACTGAAACCACCGGAGAAACGAGCTTTCGGGAAGTTAACTATCTAATCACTCACTCCTCAACGTTTTAGCCGGATTCACTTCGGTGGCCTGGCGCACCTGGCTGGCAACCGTAATAGCCGCCGTGAACATCACAATGCCAACAGCCAGGACAAATGGAAGTGGTCCGGTTGGTTTGGGGTCGCTGTAAATAGCGTTGATCATGGTGGTGATGAAGAACAGCCCGGCTGGTGCCCCCGCCACAAAAGCGATCAGCACAGTCCAGAAGTATTGCCTGCTGGCCACCACCACGATGCTCCACGAGTTGGCCCCTAATACCTTTCTCACTCCAAACTCCTTGCGGCGGCTTTGTATACTAAAACCCAGCAGGCCAAATAGCCCGAGGCAGGCAAGCACCATGGCAACCCCTGAAATAAAGCTGATGATGTAGATGTTGCCGGTATTTTCCTGATATATATAGTCGAATGTATCAACCTGGAAATGGCTGTTGTAGGGATCGTTTGGCGCTACGGTCATCCACACACCTCTCAGGTAGTCGTTTACTTCTATTTCAGTCCCTGGCTAGGCCTTCACGACCAGGTAGTTGAAATCTTCGTTTGCCTCGTAGGTGAAAACGGCCGGCAAACCTTCCACGTAAAACACATCGCTCATGAAGTCGGCCACTACGCCCACTACGCGGTACCGGGTGCTGTCGAGCGTTACTACCTGGCCAAGGGGCTCCGTCCAGCCTGCTGTTTCCACAAACTTGCGGTTCACCACCACACTACCGTCTCTGTCGGCTGCTTCGCTGTTTTCAAAAAAACGACCCTGTTCCAGCCGAAGGCCCATCAGTTCCAGGTAGCCGGGCCCTGCATGATACGTGTAGGTTTTGAGCTGCTTGCCGGGCAAGTCGGCTGTAGAGAGGTGATTGGCCCTGGCAATATGGTATCTTGAACCGGTAACAGCTTCCACCGCACCATTCGCAGTGGCGGCGTCACGCAGCGCATGGTAATCAGCCGGTTTTACAAGCGGTACGGTTATAATGCCTGCCGGATTGTAGCCCCAGTCTTTTTCAGCCTGGTACATGGCATTTTCGGTAAATATAAAGCAGCCTATGATGGTTGTGATGGCGAAAAAGAACTGGAAGCCCAACAGTAAGCGGCTAAAGATGTTGCGGGAGCCCAGCTTTTCACGTCCTTTAAAGATATGCGTCGGCTGAAACTTCGAGATATATAGGGCAGGGTAAGCCCCCGAAATGAGCCCTACCAGCAGCAGTAACCCGCCAAAAAAACCGACCAGCACAGGAAGACTGGAAAACTCAAACGGCACCGAGATGGGGATGATGGAATTGAAGCCCGGCATAAAGAAATAGTAGCTTAAAACGGTTCCCACCACCAATGCCAGCGACACCAGGATGATGTTTTCCAGGATAAACTGGTAAATGATCTGCCTGCGATTTCCGCCGATTACTTTCCGCAGTGCAATTTCCTTGAGCCTTCGGGCGGCAGCTGTTACCGCTATATTCATATAATTGAAGCAGGCTAGCAGTATCAGCATAATGGCAATCACCGACAGCCCCACCATACCCGCCGGATGCCCTGCCCGGCTGATGGCGCCATCGATCCCGAAACCCTTCAACGACAGATCGTAGAGATTGATCATGTCGAAAGTCTCGATCTTCATTTTGCTGTCGGCGGCATTCTGTAGTTGGGCGAAGCCTGTGAGCACGTCGTTTAGCTCGGCCGGATGGCGACCGTCTTTCATTTCAACAAAGACGGCATCGGTAAAGTAGTCCCAGCCGTAGTGGCCCTGCAGTTGCAGGTCAAAGAAATTGTCCATCGGTACCATTACACCGAACGAAAAGCTGGCTTTAGGAGGGGTTTTATCCAGCACGGCACCGATGGTGTAGTTTTGAATTACTCCGTTGCCATACTTGATGGTAACGTTTTTACCGAGGGCCTCGCCGGTGCCGAAGTACTTTTCAGCGGTATTGTGGCTGATGGCTATCTGTGTTTTGTTGAAGAGCGCCCGCCTGTCTCCTGCCCGCAGGGGAAAGTCGAAGACCTGCAACAGGCCGGGGTCTACAAACGAGACCAGCTCGCCAAATACCTGTTCGCCATGCCGCATATTGCCATTCTGAAATTCGACCCGCACCACATCATTCACGCCAGAATGCTTCTCCTTCAACTGGTGAGTAAGAATAGGCACATCCGCTGAGAGTGTCTTGCTTCCAGCACTATTCACCTCATTAACCAGCTGGTAAATATTGCTGCCACGGGTGTGAAAGCTGTCCATGTCGAGTTGCATGTCCACATACACGAACACCGTGATGCCCATTCCTGTGGCAACTGACAAGCCGAGGATATTGATGAGAGAAATACCCCAGTTTTTCGCCAGGTTTCTGAAACCTACCGTAAAGTAATTTTTGAATAGTCCCATTTGATTAGCTTTATAATTTGAGTTTGTCCTTTTAATATTCGACCACCTGAAGAACCTGATAACGTTCCAGGCGAAATGCACCCGCGCCTTCACGGGCGACTCCCCGGCCTCCCGTTCAAAAATCTCATAGATATCTCCCTGAATTTCCTCAAGCAGCTGGGGATTGCAGTACCAGCGCAAAAAAAGATTGGCCAAACGGGGCGGCTTTGGGGGGGTCATAGCGAAAAGTTAAATGCGACATCGGGAATCCGCTTATAGAGCTCGTTGCGATAGGCAAAAGTGTCGTCAATCGCCTTTTTGCCAGCGGCAGTAAGGGTAAAAAATCGCTTTCTCCTACCTCCCCTTTCATTGGTTGCTCCACCCATTCTTGACGTCAAAAACCCTTTTTCCTCCAGCCTGCGCATTACAGCATGCGCCGCACTCACATTTACACTGCGGCCGGTTTGTTTTTCAATCTCATCCATTACCGCTACCCCATAAGCTTCGTCATACAGGGCGCCAACAGTTAATAAGATCAGCTCTTCAAGCTCGCCAAGATAAATTCCCTTCATGTTGCATTATTAGTTATACAAACGTACAACTAATATTGATATTTGTTGTACAAAGCAACAAGAAATTACAAATGGATCATTCCGAAGCTAAAATTGCTAAAGTTGAATTCAGAAAAGGCACCGGGGATAGCAGATGTGCTATCTCTTCCAGTATCTCATCCACTCCTCTTTTATGTAAATGTCGGGCACCGGCTGTCCGTCTTTTTCGACTGACGATACGGAGTGCAGCCACCGGTTTCCCTTCATTTCGAAGTTAAATGTGATGGAAGAACCGGTAAGCGGACTGCCGGCGGGGTAGATCATGTGCACGTTTTCAACATAGCTTTTCCCATCGAACACATAGGTGCCGCAGCCGGCGCCCGATACATCATCGCCGTCTTCGTTGTACTGCACCCAGGCAAAATGTGTGGGCGTAATAAGCTTTACATACTGCACAAAGCCGGGGTAGCTCATGGTGGGGCCGCTTTCTTTTTCTTTGTAGGAAACAAGTTGCCAGGTGCCGAGCAGGTTTTGCATGTTGGTGGTGGTGGCCGGCACTTTTTCCCAAATCTCCTCTATCAACACTGAATCCACCACAGCAGTCCTTGCCTTGCCGGGGTCAAACTGGTTATCCATGGCGTAGCCGCTGTGGTGCCACTTGCCGTCTTTAAAATTGGCCGAAAAAGTGATGGTTTGTCCGGCGATGCTGCTGGTGGAGGGCATAAAGAATTCGATGGTTTCTACGTACTTGTCTCCGGTATAAGTGTAGGTGCCTCCGCCCATTCCCACGAGCTGATCTTTGTCTTTTTCGTAGCGCACCCACAAAAAGTGCGTAGGCGTAATATACTTCTCGTACAATACCGTTTCCGGGTAGTTACTCCATTTACCATTCTCGTCGGATGGGTCGTTGTACGAAACAAGCCTCCAGGTGCCTACCAGGTTGGGAGGTGGTGTGGTTCCTTTTTTCTGAGCAACTGAGTCGGCCGGGCCAATGCAGAGGCTCGCTATTACCAAAACTAATACAAAGGTTCTCATATGACATTGTTGTTAGGTATCCAAAATGAACTAGCGAATTGATAAAATATACACATAAATTTTAAATATTCAGAATTTTGTATGGGCATATTCGATGAGTACTGCTAAAATTGTAATGAAGGGGATGTAATGGACGACAGCTCCTAAGCCGTTGGCGCCTCGCCCGCCAACTGTTCCACAACGGCCTGTTCCACGTCGGCCGTTCCACGGGGGTCTCCGGCCCCCCTACGCTACGGGCGCCACGCCTATTGCGTATGTGTGTCACCCCTAATTGCATTGTCCGACTTTCACCGTCAATAAAAGCTTTGAGTGTTGAACTAGCGGCGACAAAAAAGGCCTTCCTTATTTCTTTTCGTTTATTTTTGCGGACAAGAATCACACCTATGGTCACGCTTCCCGTTATCACGCTAAAACTTAATAAAGAAAGATCTCTCCAGCGTTTTCATCCCTGGGTGTTTTCTGGCGCCATTAAGTCGATGCCCGATACCCTCAGCGAGGGAGACCTGGTGCAGGTAGCCGACCACAAGGGCAATTTTCTGGCCATAGGGCACTACCAGGTGGGAAGCATTACCGTGCGGCTGGTGGCATTTAGGCCCGTGGAGGTTGACGAGCAATTCTGGAAGCAGAAAATTGACAGCGCCATCGCGGTAAGAAAGACAGCAGGCATTATCGGCAGGCCCGACCTGAATGTTTTCCGGCTGGTGCACGGAGAAGGCGACGGCCTGCCCGGACTTATCGTCGACTACTACAACGGCACAGTGGTATTTCAGGCGCATTCGGTGGGTATGTACATGCTAAAAGACGTGTTTGCCAAAATATTTAAGGAAATAGAGCTTCCGGTTAATGCATTTTACAACAAGAGCAGTGGCTCCATCCCTTTTAAAGCGCCCATTACCGCCGAAGACGGCTTTTTGTTCGGCAGTGGCGATGCGGTGGTGGTAAACGAGTACGGCTGCCGGTTTTCGGTAAACGTGGTGGAAGGGCAAAAGACCGGCTTTTTTGTAGACCAACGCGAAAGCAGGGCGCTGCTCAGGCAGTTCAGCAAAAACAAAAAAGTGCTGAACACCTTTTGCTATACCGGAGGCTTTTCGGTGCCGGCACTACAGGCAGGTGCCAGTGAGGTGGTGAGCGTAGACAGCTCACAAAAAGCCATAGACCTGACGGACGAGAATGTGAAGCTCAATTTCCCGGAGGGGGCTCCTCATCAGTCGGTGTGCGCCGACGCCTTCGACTATCTGGCTAAAATGCCCAACGACTTTGATGTGGTGGTGCTCGATCCTCCCGCCTTTGCCAAGCATGTGCGGGTGCTGGAAAACGGGCTAAAAGGCTACCGCACCATTAATGAGAAGGCGCTGAAAAAGATAAAACCGGGGGGTGTGCTTTTTACCTACTCGTGCTCGCAAGTGGTTTCTCCGCAGGATTTCCGCATGGCTGTTTTTTCCGCGGCAGCCCTGGCAGGCAGGGAGGTGCGCATCCTGCACCAGCTACACCAACCCGCCGACCACCCGGTGAGCATCTTTCACCCGGAAGGGGAATACCTGAAAGGGCTGGTGGTGGAGGTGAGGTGAGGGGTCAGGGAAAAACCGTACTATCGTTTGTAAAACCTCGTGGTGAGAACATTTCATTTTGATCCGTTCGGTAAAAATTTACTAAATCAATTATATTCATTCCCAAAAATTATTTCTTTGGGAATGAAAAAAGCAACCTACCTGTTACTCTGCCTCTCCGGCATCACTTTTGTAGCTAACGGCTCCGGCTATTCAGATTCGCTCCATTTTTTTACCAAACACGAAGAGATCTTTTACAATGAGGTGATCGCTGGAAATTCTTCCCAACTTTTCAATCTATATATGTCGATAGATTCCAGCTATAGCAGAAAGTCAATGGCGCTGGACAGCAATTATTTTTTCAACCATGTACAGAAGGTGAAGACAATTGAAAAGCCAGCAAAAAAGTATAATAAGTATTTGAAGACCGTTTATGAAACCCTCCACCAACAGTTTTTAAAGAAGTATACTCTCGAAAACTCATTTTCAAACATATTCACCAAAGGAGAGTACAATTGTGTATCTGGTGTGATGCTGTACGGCCTTGTACTTCAGGAGCTGCAGGTACCTTTTGAAATAAAAGAAACACCCACACATGTGTACCTGGTAGCCAAACCGGGAAACGAGCAAATATTAATTGAAACAACCGACCCTGTGAATGGTTTTAACAATATCACTACGGGCTTCAAACAGCATTTTATAAACCAGCTCGTCGACAGCAAGCTTATTGGCGCACACGAGCACACCGGGTCTAATACAAACGAGTTGTTTGATGAGTACTATTTTAAGGCTAAAACGGTTGACTTAAGCCAGCTGGCGGCCATTCAATACACCAACTCCGGAATTTACCTGCTTGAAAAGAAAGAATACCTGAAGGCTTTTTGGCAATTTCAAAAAAGCGCGGCACTGTACCCCAATGAAAAAACGGAGGCATTATTATATGTGGCCGGCGCTTCTTATATCGCTGAGTCAGACTACACATCGTTAGTACCGGTTGGAGTGCTTGTTTCGCTGGTGAAATTGCCAAACAATAAGCCTGGCAAAAAAGAAGTTGAGGGTGAGTTTTCGCGCATTACCAATGAAATGTTGAACAACAGGTACGACGTAAGGATGTACGATAGGGCTTATGAATTGGTAAAAAACGCAATTGAAGATGAAGGACTCCGGCTTAGTATCGACTTTTTGTACAATTACGAAAGAGGCCGCCTGCTCATTCTCAAAAGGCAGTTCAAAAACGCCCTCCCCTTTATGGAAAATGCCTATTCGTTCAGGTCGTCGAATATTGAAACAGAGAACGTGTTTGTTTCCTGCCTGGCAGCCTCGTTCGAGTCGGAAGTTCATTTCTCAGGTGCAGTGGAAGCCTATTGGCAAAAGTATCCCGGACTGCAAAAAAATAACCACTTTGCGAACATCCTGCTGTCGAGCTACCTGTTGGAAATGCATGATTTCTATTCAACCGGAAAAGCTAACGACGGCAACTTCTATAAGCTGAAGTTCGAAAACCTGATGGACGAGAAAAATCCCGAATTCAGGGAGCACGATCTTTTGGGGAGTGCCTATTCCAAAGCCGCGGTTTATCACTTCAAAAGAGGAGAAACCTCAAGAGCGAAAACGATCCTTAACAAAGGGCTCAGTTACTCGCCAAACAACTATGAGCTAAAAACCCGGCTCATGATGATAAACCGGTAACTAGAAATCTATAGCAACATTATATTCCTTCTGAACTACGAAAGGATTCCCCGTGGGCGTTTTAAGGTTGGCCACAAAGTTTACCTTTTCCATAAGAAAAACACCCGCCGCAGGAGGCTTGAATTTCATAACCCCCCTGCCATCCTGGGTGGGGAGCTTGAACAAGGAATCGTTCATATATACGCCATCGGTTAAGTCGCCTACAAAATACTCAGCCCGCTTGCGGTCTTTGGCAAAATAAACCAGCACAATATATTCGCCTGTTTTGGCAAGGTTGTCTATTGCTTCAATCTTAAGTTCGGGGTAGCTCTCCTTTTTTTTTCCCGAAGAGAGGTACTCCTTCAATCCCATGCCTGCGAAATTATTCTTGTAGGGGATTTCAGCTGCCGTCTTTCCATTTTTGTGATAAATTTTCACAATACCATCTTTCTTTCCCATGCTATAGGGTGTTTCCTGGTATTTTTCACCCGATTCGTAAAAGGTGATAGCAATCCCGTGTTTAACACCATCCACATAATGCATCTCGGTTTTCACCTTTCCGTTGTCGTAGTAGTTTTTTGCTTGCCCATGCAACACTCCGTCCTTGTAGTTGGCTTCGGACAGTAGCGATTTATTTTGCCGGTACTTTTTAACAAGACCATTCAGTTCTTTGCCTGTGTCAGTATCGGCACTTGCAGAACCTGTGCCCAAAAAACTATCGCACGAAATAAAGCACGTTAGGGTAAAAACAGTTATCAAAAAATTTCTCATCACGAAGTAGTTTCGATGAAAATAATTAAAGAATCGGAATTGGAAAAATTGATTAGCTTTCAATCCCGCTACAAGCAGGCATGCATTGCTGCACACAACATTACCATATAATCCTTCAAGTGCACTTTTATCTCCTTCACCGACTTGGTCAGGTGGTATTCGATGGCTTTCTCCGACAGGTGCAGGCTGCTGGCAATTTCAGCCACAGATTTGCCCTCCATCCGGTTTAGCCTGAAAATATCTCTTGATTTTTGCGGAAGATGATTCATTGCATCTTCCAGGGCGTGAGACAGGCCGTTATAATTTACGGCGTCTTCTGTTAATGTCCGTTGCTGCGGAATAAAAGCTTTGTAATAATCCCAATACTTCTGTTGGGTCAGTTTAGCCCTTATGTGATTCAGAATACGGTTCCTCACCGACACTAGCAGGTAGTTGCGGAGGTCCGAAATCAGCAACGTTTCCTTTTTCTCCCAAAGAGTAACAAATATGGCCTGCGTTATTTCTTCGGCTTCGTCGTGCGACTGAAGCTTGCCGAAAGCCTCTGTATAGAGTTTTCGCCAATACCTTGCAAAAATCAGTTCAAAAGCTTCAATACTTCCTTCCCGAAGTCTGCGTAAGACTTCCGGTTCATTGAAATCTGACAAATCTGCCATAGCCTGGGATGCGTTCCTTGAGATTTAATTAATTTCTAATATAACATTTTTCAAAATCTCCCAGAGCAATTGCCTGTTAAGAATTTTTATCCGCTTGCCGTTTCCAACTCCGCAACGAAAGAAATATTAGCAGCTTTTAGGGAAAATCGCCACATCCGTGTCAAGATAGAAAGGCGTACAAACAATTAAATTAAAACCGATGAATTCCGAAGAGTTTAGGGACTTATTGAACAGGTTTGAAGCCGGCAAGTGCACGCATGAAGAAGAGCAACTGATTGCCAGCTGGTATAAGTCCGTTGGGAAAGGGGTAAACGACCCTAGGCTGAGCGATCCGGGCTCAAAGGCTGCCATCGAACGCAAACTCTGGGCAGGTATTAAGTCAGGAATTGAGGCGAGCAAAATCAACCGGCATCCTTCTATCACCGAAGGTTCTGAAAGAAAAGCACCATTCCGCTGGAGCTACAAAGTTGCTGCCTCCGTAGCTATAGGCTTGCTCAGTACCACGGCTATTTTATTCTATTTCAATCAAAAAGCGGAAAACGAGCAGCAGTCGGAAGTGGCAGCCACCTTGCCGGAAACGGTAACGCTCATGAATTCTTTTGCCGAACCACTCTCGGCACTCCTTAGCGACGGCAGCGAGGTGATTCTTTACCCCGGAAGCGAAATAACCTATCCTGAACGTTTTGACAATCAAAAAAGAGAAATAACGCTAACCGGCGAAGCTTTTTTTGATGTTGCCAAAGACGCTTCCAGGCCTTTCTTTGTGTACACGCAGGAGGTTGTTACCAAAGTGCTGGGCACCAGCTTTACCATAAAAGCATACACTGGAGGAAAAGAAATCACAGTAGCCGTAAAAACCGGAAAAGTATCCGTATCGGCCTCACCCTCCAGCCAGCGGGATAACGGTGCACCCCCTTCCCAGGAAATCATCCTTAACCCCAACCAACTTGCAGTTTATAGCAAGTTAGAAGAGCGTGTAGAGAAAAAGGAGATTACCAACCCGGCATCTGCCCTCACCAAGCCGGTTTCGTACCATATGCAGTTTGAAGAAGCCCCGGTAAGCAGAATACTTCAGATGCTCGACGCCATGTACGGGGTAAAGATCGTCTTTCGAGAGCAGGACCTGAGCGGCTGTAATCTTACCACTTCTATGACGGACGAAACCCTGGAGGAACGAATAAAAATAATTTGTACTGCTATCGGGGCCGATTACGAGTTTTCCCCGGGAGCTGTAACCATCAGCGGGTATGGTTGCAAGTAAAGATTCATCAACACACCAAACAAAATCATGCCTATGAAATAAACATCTCATGAAAGCAATTAGGCCGGAAATGCGCCAACATCTCCGGCCTGTCATGTAGCAGGAAAATCCTGTACATCAAGTTTTTACCTATTCAATAAAAACATGTAAAGCTATGAATAAAGCTAAACCTATTCAAAATGTATCGCTATTCCTTATGAGAGTCAGTATCATTCACATTTTCATTACAAGCGCTACCATAGCGTTGGGATATGCGATGGACTCTAACGGCCAGCAACTTCTGGAGCGCAAAATTACGCTGGAGGTGAGAGAGCAGTCGATCAAAGAAATCCTCTCGCAAATAGAAGAAAAGGCCGACGTGAAGTTTACATACCGGCCAAAAGTAGTAGAATCGAGGAAGAAAGCGAGTTTGCACGCCAACGATGCGACCTTAAACCAGGTGCTGCTCGATCTCTTTCAGTCCGAAATTGAATACGAGGTGATAGGCAAGCAGATTATCCTGAAACCATCGCCGGAGCCGCGGGGCAAACAAAAAAAAGACAACGAAAAGCAAATTGAATACCAGCAGGAGGTATCGGGGCGAGTGTCGGACGAAGCCAACAACCCTATGCCAGGGGTTAATGTGGTTGTAAAAGGAACAACCCAGGGCACCATTACCGATGCCGACGGAAATTACCGTGTGAGCGTTCCCGACGAAAACAGCGTGCTGGTGTTCAGCTTCATCGGCTACCGCGAGCAGGAAGTAACTGTTGGCTCACAATCGACCATCAACGTTACGCTGCAGCCAGATGTAAAGGCGCTGGAGGAGGTAGTGGTAATTGGCTACGGAACCCAAAAGAAATCGGACCTCACAGGATCGGTAGGTACCGTAAAAGCCGAGCAGCTGCAAGAGCGGCCGGCGGCCTCGTTAAACCAGTCGCTGGCAGGCAGAGTAACGGGGGTGTGGATCAATACCAACTCCGGAAGACCGGGCGGGCAAACCAATGTACGCATAAGAGGCTTCAGCTCTATAAACACCTCCAACAATCCACTTTACGTAATCGACGGTGTAATAATGCCGGTAGGCACACAAACTGAAAAAAGCAACTCCATCGACTTCATCAACCCTGCCGATATTGCTTCAGTGGAAGTGCTGAAGGATGCGTCGGCCACTGCTATCTACGGAGCGCGGGGTGCTAACGGCGTGATTTTGATAACAACCAAGCGGGGCCGTGCCGGCGAAAACCGCATCACTTACGATGTGGACTTCAGCGTGCCCACCATTGGCCCCAACAGGGTGGAAAGCCTGAATGCAAGGGAGTTTCTTGAGATTGAAGAGCGGGTATATGCAAATGCCGAAACTTACGATCCCACCGGATGGGCAGCGGGCCGCTACACAGACCCAACGCTCAAACGAACCGACCCACGGCTATTCGACAGTAGCGGGAATCCGCTTTACGACACCGACTGGATGAAAGAGTCGACGCAGAATAAACTCTCGCAAAACCACCAGCTTTCTTTTTCGGGAGGAAATGAAAACACTACGTACGGGGTTTTCCTCGGATACCGCGATGAGAACGGGCTATTGCTCAACTCGTACCTCAAGCGATATTCTACCCGCTTTTCGTTCGACTCGCAGGTGAAGGATTGGGTGAAGATAGGTGGCACACTCAGCTACAATAACCAGGATGAAAATTTAGTAGACCAAAGTACGGGCGCTCTCAATTCAGTGAGAATGATCACCGAAGCGCTTCCTATTCTTCCGGTAAAGTTTGAAGACGGCACCTGGGCCGGTAACTACCACTACCCGGGAATGGAGGGTGGCGAAAACCCGGTGCGGTTAATGACCGAACGGATAAACAAGCTCATCACGCAAACCACAATCGGTAATATTTACGCCAACATCCGGCTTGCGGAAGGGCTGGAGTTTCGCAGCACCCTTGGAGCAAACGTAGTAACAAGAGAGCAGGACATTTACGACGGTCGAAACCTGCACAGTATTTCGGCCAATTCGAGAGGGGTAGCTGTAATTGCAAACAACCGCGAGACCTTCTGGTCGTTCGAAAACTACCTCACCTACAACAAAAGATTTGCCGATATCCACTCCCTTACTGCCATGGCCGGTTGGTCGAGGCAGGAAACCGACATATTCAACTCACGGGCCGAGGGGCGGGATTTTCTCGACGACTACTTTCTTTATAACAACATAGGCTCTGCGGCCAATGTGCGCCCCTCCTCTTCCGGGGCCGCCAGGTTCGCTTTCGACTCCTATTTCGGAAGGGTAAACTACAGCCTCCTCGACAAGTACCTGCTCACGGTAACAGGTCGTATGGACGGTTCGTCCAAATTTGGCGAAGCCAATAAATACGCCTTCTTCCCGTCTACCGCTTTGGCATGGCGAATTTCAGAAGAGGAGTTTTTAAGTGGTGTTACAACCATTTCCAACCTGAAGCTACGCACCAGCTATGGGGTTACGGGTAACTCCGAAATCAACACCTATTCGGCACTGGCAGGCCTTAGCTCGGGCTATGTGGCCATTTTTGACGACCAGAGGGCTACAGGCATTGGCATTAGCCGCCTGGCCAACCCCGACCTTCGGTGGGAAAAAACAGCCCAATACGACATTGGTGTGGAGTTGGGGCTGCTTAACAACAGGCTTTCGCTGGAGGCCGACTACTATTACCGAAAAACGACCGACATGCTTCTTAGTGCGCCGCTGCCCACGTCGGGGGGCTACAGCAGTATTGTGCGCAACGTGGGAAGTATGGAAAATAAAGGCGTGGAGTTCATGCTAAGCAGCGTAAACTTCGATCGGGCCAATTTCGGCTGGACTTCCAGCTTTAACATCTCGATGAACAGGAACAAAGTGCTTTCACTGGCCACACCTGCTCCCATTTTTGGCGTGGGCAACCCGGGCTTTACCAACCAAACTGGCATCATTCAGGAAGGGCAGCCGGTAGGTTCGTTCTGGGGGCTGGTAAGACTCGGCACCTGGGGTACCGACGAAGCTGCCGAAGCAGCAGAATTTACCAGCTACCGTGGCGGCAACACCATGCGACCGGGCGACATTAAGTACCTCGACGTAAACGACGACAAGCAAATCAACGATGCCGACCGTATGATTATAGGCAATGGTAATCCGGATGCATTTGGCTCCTTTTTGAATACGGTTAGGGTTAGAAATTTTGATTTCACTCTTGAGCTGCAGTATTCTATTGGCAACGACGTGCTGAATATGACGAAGCATTCGGGCGAAGACAGGCAAGGCATCGCCAACAGCTTCAAAAGTGTGCTGGACCACTGGACACCCGACAACCAGGACACCCATATAGCGGCGGTAAGAGACACCAGGGCCGGTTATGTGACAAACGTAGACAGCTGGTGGGTGGAAGATGGTTCATTTTTGAGAGGCAGAAACCTGCTGCTTGGCTACACCTTTCCTTCAGAAGTGCTCGACCGAATAAGCATGAGCCGGCTGAGGATTTACGCCTCCGTGCAGAATTTCTTTCTGGCAACTGAATTTACCGGAAATGATCCCGAGGTTACTACCTACAGCAATCCATTTGCGCAGGGGCAAACCTTTTTCGATTACCCCAAGCCCACTACCTACCTGCTTGGTATAAATGTCGGTTTGTAAACACTTAAATCTCTTAACTTATGAAGTCCATCAAACTAATTTATATAAGCTGCTTTTATTCATTTGTGCTGTCGTTTATTAGCACAGGATGCTCCGAGTTTCTGGAAGAGCAGGATCCTTCCAACCTCACGGCCGAGTCGTACTACACCCGGCCTGAGCATGCCGAAGCTGCGGTGAATGCGATTTACCACAACCTGCGTTTTATGACCAACGGTACTGGCATATTTGCGCACAACTTCCAGATGCTGGAGGCCGTAACAGGCAC
>CBFGTI010000034.1:0-37394 GCA_965651695.1 uncultured Imperialibacter sp.
ATCTCTCGGAGGCTTGTGGCTCTTTTGTGCCCAATACGGTACTCTTTACCCAATCCTTCTACTCTAATGGCAAAATCACTCATCAAACCCGCAGTTAGCAATCTTTTCTTTTCATCCCCTAGACAATATCAGCCAAAATCCTCTCCATTCGCCGAAAATAAAACAGCCCAGTGGCAAAAATGATGACAACGAGACAGATTGAAAAACCTGTATACAACGACAGAGAACCCGTTCCCAGGACCGACCATCTAAACCCCTCTACGATTCCAACCATTGGATTTAGATGATAAATCAACCGGTATTCAGGCGGCACCAGAGAAGCTGGATAAGCCACCGGAGTAGCATATAAGCCAATTTGCACAAGGAAAGGTACAACATGCAAAAAATCCCTGTATCTGATACTCAAAGCGCTTAACCAAATTCCTACTCCCACTGCGCAGAGTACAGTGAGTACAACGAACACCGGGAAAAAAATAAGGTTGCCTGATGGCACCACACCCTGAACTAACATGAAAATAAGCAAGAATGAAAAAACAATTGCAAAATCAATCAGTCCGCCCAAAGCTTTACCCAGGGGCAACACTAGTCTGGGAAAGTAAATTTTTTTTACCATCTCTTGCGCCCCTATAACTGACTGCCCGCTTTGGCTCATTACGTGGGCAAAATAGCTCCAGACAGCCATGCCACATAGGGCAAACACGGGGTACGGTATTGAACCTGTGTCTACTTTAATGGCTTTCCCAAAAACCAGTACAAATATCCCTAATGTGACAAGTGGCTGTATTAGCGCCCAAGCCAACCCAAGGAAGGTTTGTGCGTACCGTACCCGGATATCACGGTATACAAATGTCCAGAAAAGGTCCTTGTACTGCATCAATTCCCTAAAATTGATGCCATACGAATACCTGTCGGCCTCCACTATGGTTTTATGTTCGTAGTTACTCACTTTACCTGCACTTTCTTGATAAGTAGGAGAAAAATACCCCAAAAGGGCATCAGGGGAATTTTGTAACGCATAAGCGTCCCGAAATTATAAGTACTCACGCCCACCGCAAAAGCGAAAGTGAGGGAAAACATCAAACAAAAGAGAAGCAATGGCTCGGAAAAAACAGCAAACCCTTTTTTGAAGATAAAGGGCAAAGCGAGAACAAACAGAATTGCCACAGCTAGGCTTTCCAGCGCTGCCAAAAGCATAAGCGGGTTTCTGATCTCCCAGAGGTAAGGTCTAAAGAGGGTTACATTTATAGCGGCGGGCATAAGTAAAAACATACTTTGCCACGTGCCGTCGAGTTCTCCCAGGGTGTAACCAGAGGTTTCTCCTGTGCGTGCGCCCCAGCCATATCGTATGTCGTAGGCTGTAACACGTGCTGTTTCGGCCAATTGATCAAGCGAGTAGCGGGCGTTATCCTCGGTTAAATATTGTGCCGCATAAAAAGCTGCAGTTACAGCGATTATTAGAAGAACCGGAGCAATCAACACCTTCACCACTTTATACCGAATTGAGCTGAGATAGTGAAAGTATCCCCAAATAATAAAGGCAGGTAGCGCACAGAGTAAGATATATATTTTTATAAGATAAAGAATCAATGCACCTGCGATAACAATTAATCCATTTAGTATAAAACTTTTTCCATGCAGTAATTGAAATACTCCATAAAACAGCCATGCGAGAGCCGCCAGCGTGATGGTATCTTTTAAAATACCGCTACCCCAGAAAAAAACAGAAGGAATAAAAAGACATGCAATGGCTAAATGTTTCGTGCTGCCGGGATATTTCTTCGCCAGAACAGAAAGCACAGCCCACAGACCGGAAAAGCTGAATGCAGCGAAAAATAGCGCAGTGGCAGAATAGGTATGTAGAGTAACTAAATCAAAAAAGCTGGCTGCTCTTATCACATAGTAAGATTGTGGATCTTTGTAATACCAGATGTGCTGAAAATACTGAAACAAATCGCCCGGGTAATCACGAGGTCCGAAAATAAGACGGAAACCGTTGACAGGATTATCCAAAAAAGCCTCCCAAACCCATTTGCTTCCATGCGTCCAATAATTAAAAGTATCCCCCCCGCCATAATAAAACTGGTATACCAGGCCGAGGGAAATGGCGCCGATAAACTTGACGGTGAGGCCGGGAATGAAATACTTGCGGGTGTCGCGGTTGGTGACCCTCGGCCTTATCCAGTACGCAAGTGCATACAGCAGCATAAGATAAAAAGGTGTAACAACGAGATCCTGCAGACCCATGAAAAAAATAAATTTGAGCTTGCAAATTAGCATTTTACAGCCAAAGCATAAAACTGCTCATCCGCCTAAACAGGTGATAGATCGAAAAATAGAGGCAGCTCACGGAAGATTGATTACTTTTGAACACAATTTTTAAAATGGATGAAATGGCTACTGGGAGAGCCTTACCCAACGGAATGACTATAGCTGCTAAGAAACGCAAGTTGTCATTTCAAACGGGTAGAGCATTTCAACTATCAGAGGCAACCGCATTTAAAACAGATTCGCGAATTAAATTTCAACTCTGTTTTATTGCCCCGCCTAAAAGAGAGAACCTAGCCGGTCGCAACAGCTTTGAAATTCTTCTTTTCCCTTCAGGCCAACGTGGAACGGGTTGGGGTAAAAAAAGAAGCCGTCCGGAGGGAATTTCAAAGAAAGGATTTAGACGGAATCACCATGTTCTGTGTGTCTTTAAAAAATCAATAGATAGGATGAAGGCAGATCGCTTGCTGATTTTTTTTGTTTTACTGCTGCTGGGTGCGTGCAGCCCTGCCTCCCGTACCGACAAAGAAGGGCCTGCCGAAAACACCACCCTACCTGCAGAGGTTCAGCGGCTTTCAGATAGCATCACCGGCCTGAAAACGCAACTCGCCCTCCTGCAAAAGGAAAAACTTCAAAACGATTCGCTCAGCCAGGTGGTGGCGGCACTTTTAACAGAAAAACAGCGCCTTTCAAAATCTCAGCCGCCGGTCGTTCCGTCTTCCTCAGAAAGCAAAACCGCACAAGCCAACCTTCAACTGGAAGCAAATATCAAAACCTTGCAAAAGCAGAAAGATTCGCTGCTGGCAGCAAACAACCGGGTAGTGCGGCAGCTGGAAAACGTAAACATGCGGGCAAACGAAAGAGATTCACTAGCCCGGCTAAACGGTGCCCTGAGGGACAGACTCAGCAGCGTACAACAAAAGCTTGCCGTAACTGCCCGTCAGAAAAAGCAGGATTCGCTTGCCATGGCTGCCTCCCTGGGGTCTGCTACCCAACAGCAGCAGGAGCTGAAGAAGCTGGCCCGGCTGAGAGACTCGCTGCGGCAAAGCAACCGGCAGCTTGCCAACAGGCTAAATGCAGCTGAACGGCAGATCGGCTCGCTGGCAGACCAGATAAAACAAGACTCGTTGCGCATGGCCAAAGCCCTTACCGATGAATCGGGCAAGGCCGCTACCACCCGGCAAACCGCGGCCAAACAGCAGCAGGAAAAGGATTCGCTGTCAAGAGTTGCACGTTCTCTGGCCAGCAGGCTTTCGGCCAGTGAGCAGACAATAGGCTCGCTGAGGGAGGAGAAAAAGAAAGATTCGCTGGCGTTTGTTGCCTTGCTGGCCGAAAAAGAAAAAACTTCAGTAGTTACTCCGCCAGCCGCAGTTGCCGCTCAACCCAACTCCCGGCGGGAAGCCGACAGCCTGAAAGCACAAATTCAAATGCTGGAAAACCAGCTGGCCGCCCAACATTTACAACAAGAGCCCGCAGAAGAAGAAGTTGCCGCAGAAGAAACTGTTGCCCCGGCCGATTCGCTGGCTTCAATAAAAAGATGGGCAGTAGGTAGCGCCGCTCCTGAAAGAGACCTGCGGGAAGGCTTCCGGCTACTGTTGCTTGCCCAGCAAGCCGAAAAAACCGACCCCACACTCAGCCTCAAGCTGCTAAGGGAAGCGCTGCGCTATAGCGACGACCCTCTTATAATAAAAGAGACACAAAGGGTGTACGACACCTACTACTTTTACGAAACCCTGGTGCAAAAAAGCCGCCCCGCGAGGTCTATCAGCCTTAACGAAACCTACCTGGCAGTAAACCTGTCCAACGACTCTGCCTACCTCTACCACGGCATCGACACGGTGTTACAGGCTGTGCAGGGTTATTCAAAGGTGAGCGCGGTTATGCTCCCGCCCCAGCCTTACCTCTTTACAGGCCACCGCACGGGAGAGGTTACGGTGCACAACCTCGCTACGGGCAAGCAGGCTGCCCGCTTCAAAGCACACGACGAACGCATTACCACCCTGGCCTTTATTGGCAAAAACAACAGCTTTCTGGCTACAGGCTCCACCGACAAAACCATTTACTTGTGGACCAACAAGTACGAAAAGACGCACCGGCTGGTGGGGCTGCGGGCGGCGGTAACAAGCATAGATGTGAGCAGAAGCATGCTGATTGCCGGTGCCTCCGGCGATATGTCGCCGCGGCTGTGGAACACCGATGGCAAGCTGCTGCTGAACCTGGCCAGCCATAAAGACAGCGTGTACTCACTGGATGTATCGGACAACGCCCGCTATCTGCTTACCACCAGCCGCGACAAAACCGCGGTGCTTTGGGACCTGAAGGGCAACTTTGTGCGTGCGTACGCCGGCCACAGGGCAGCACTTACCCATGGCATTTTTTCGCACAACCAAAGATTGGTAGCCCTGGCGTCTGCCGACGGTAGCATCATCCTCTGGAATGTGAACGGCACCAGACTGGGCACACTCACCGGCCACAGGCAGCAGGTAAACCAGCTGGTGTTCGACAAAACCGACACCTACCTCTACAGCTGTTCCGACGACGGCACCGTACGCCGGTGGTTGGTCAAAAAACCCGGAGAAATCGACCTGAGTATTATTCCGCCACTGAGCGAGAAGGAACTGGCGGGGTTGCGTACCCTTAAGTAGATCCTCGCATTTAATTGATAATTTCGCTCCATGTAGGTGCCCAAAGTGCATTCCAAAACCTCAAAACTGATCATAACTACTATCCCACTTTCCTGCATTTTGGTTGGGTGGCCAGAGATTATTTTTTACCTTTAAAAAACTAACATGCGGTCGGTCCATTCTCCAGCCGGACCTCCAGCCGGACCTCCAGCCGGACCTCCCATCGGTTGGCTTATCGTCAGCTTTGCTGCTTTCAACGCCGCATTTATCTTTCGATTGTCCTTCGTTTATCTTTCGCTTATCTTTCGCTCATAAGTTATAGCAAAGCTATGCCAAAGCTATAGCAAAGCCATAGATAGAGCATGGGGAGAGTATAACAGCAGTATAGCGGGCAAATAGATAGTTTAAGGAAATTCTAAGCAGACAATCGAAAGAATATTCAGGAAACGCTTTTAATTCGTTTTGCCTTCTCCAGTTTATTCAGCCACACCGATGTGTATAAAAATAGCTATCTTTGTGTATAAAAAGTCGGGGCATGAGAACGAATATAGAAATTGAAGATGATCTTCTGAATGAATACAAAACACTTTCCGGTGCCAAAACAAAACGGGAAGCAATTCACAAAGCGCTGGTTGAAGCGATTAAAGCAGAAAAAAAAAGACAACTGGCCGAACTGAGAGGAAAAGTACCGTGGGACGGGGATCTGGGGCAAATGCGTACCTATGATAAATGGGAGCAATGATTTTTGATAGCTCAATCTGGATCCATTTTCTCAAGGGAAACAACATCGAAAAAGTAACTCTGCTAAAAGACAGACTCAAGCAAAATGAACAGGTGTTTATTTGTCCCCCAATTATGCAAGAAGTACTTCAGGGGATAAGAGAAGATCCTGTTTTTGAAAAAACAAAATATTTAATGATGGGCCTGGACTTTCTTGATGCAACTAATATCAATGCTGCTTTAGGAGCGGTTGATATTTACCGAAGCCTCCGCAGAAAAGGTGTCACCATCCGAAAACCCAACGACTGCCTCATTGCCTGGTACGCTATTCATTTTGATCTGACCCTGGTGCACGACGACCAGGACTTTGACCTCATCGCTTTGCACACGCCGCTGAAAGTTCTTGCCACTCCGTGAAAATACTTTTCCTCTTCCCCTACCCGCTCGACCAGGCGCCTTCGCAGCGTTTCCGGTTCGAGCAGTATTTTGGCGCTTTGCTGCAGGCAGGTTTCGCCATCCAAACACAATCTTTTTGGGGCGAATACTACTGGAAGGTGCTCTATGGCAAAGGGAACGCCCTGCAGAAAGCCTATGGCATGCTCCGGGGTTTTGGGCGTAGGTTTAGCATATTGTGGCAGGTCCCAAAATATGACTTCGTTTTCGTCCACCGGGAAGTTACCCCTGTCGGCCCACCCTTCTTTGAGTGGATCATAGCAAAACTGCTGCGGAAAAAGATCATTTTCGATTTCGACGACGCCATTTGGCTGCCCAACACCAGCCACAGCAACTCGGCTGCCGCCAGGTGGAAGTGGCACTCCAAAACGGCCAGCATCTGCCGCTGGGCATGGAAAGTGTCGGCAGGCAATAACTTTTTAGCCACTTACGCCCGTCAGTTTAATCTGCAGGTAGTAGTAAATCCTACAACCATCGACATGCAATACCACCATGTGGACGAGAAAAAGCAACAGCGAGCTGGTGAGTTGGTGATTGGCTGGACGGGCAGCCACTCTACACTGCCCTACCTGGATGCCCTGTGGCCAGTGCTCGAGAAGCTGCAAACAAGGGTGCCTTTTCAGTTCAGGGTCATTTCTAACCAACCGCCGCCTGTTAGCTTTCCGTGGCTGGTTTTTGTGCTGTGGAACAAAGACACCGAGATAAGCGACCTCGCCCCCTTCGATATCGGGGTAATGCCACTGGAAGACAACGAATGGAGCAGGGGAAAATGCGGCTTTAAGGCACTGCAGTACATGGCGCTGGCTATTCCCACGGTTGCCTCGCCGGTGGGTGTCAATCAGGAGATAATTAGTAGCGGCGACAACGGGTATTTGTGCCGGTCGGATGAAGAATGGCTGGAAGTGCTAGCAGCGCTTGCGGGAGACACCCAACTGAGGCAACGGATTGGTGAGGCTGCTAAGGAAGTAGTCAACTCGCGGTATTCAGTAGCGGCGAATACTCTGGGTTTCTTGACTTTGTTTTCAGGCTAAGAATCGGAAAAGCACATCCACTAGTCCATCTCCTTCAAATTTCTTTTCGCTATCTCCCATGCCCGGTCTTTGCGGCCGGCTAGCTTCTTCACTTCCTTGTAGTATTCCCTGGCCTCTTTCTGCTTATTTTGCTTTTCGGCTATCTCGCCAAGCGCCAGCAGCGAAAACAGGTTATAGCCCATTTTTTCAGTGTCATTTTTCTGGCTAAAGCCCACAGCTTCTTTATAGTATCTCTCCGCGTTTTCCCAATCTCTACGAGCCTGGTAAATTTGCCCCAGGAAAAAAGCAGCATACCGGCCTCCGTTTGCTTCGTAGCCGTCGAACCGGCGGTAATATTTATCGATGATGCTCAACGCCACCTCCTCGCACTTTCGGAAGTCGCCTGTGCTATACAACAGTCGTGCATAGTACCGGTGGAAGTACGGGTTGTCCGGAAAAGTTTCGTGAAGGTACTCGGCCACCTGAAGCGCCTCGTACATGTTTTTCCCCTCACTCGAAAGAATGCGCATCAGAAAGTACTGCGCTTCAGTGCGGGTATAGAAGGCATTTCGTGCTACTTCTTTTAGCTGATCAATCCCTTCCTGTTTGTCACCTTTATTAAAGAAGAGCATAATAGGCTTCAGCATGGGATAGTTTTCGGGCACCCACACTGAATAATAATTGTAGAGCGCATCGCCAAAAAGGATTTCAGGGCTCAGATCGTCCCGCCCCCTGCATTCATCCAGGTAAGCCAGTGCGTTTTTGCCGGCCAGTGCCGACTGTGTCCATTTCTTACGTTCGGAAAGCAGTCTACCCTGAAATGAATAGGTGGCCGACAGGAAAAATGCACCTTCCACTTTGTTTACCTCGTCATAAAGTCTTTTCGATAGCATCAGAGAGGTATCCATGTAAGCAAAGAAGCGTTTGTCGTGGCTTTCATCAGATACGTCGGGCACAATCTTCCACCATTCTGAAAGGCCCATTAAAAAATACGGCAAAGGGTGCCAGCCATACTTTTGTTTGAGCCAGCGAAATTGTTTTTCGGCAGTGGCAAAGTTAAAATTGTACATATGGTTGAGCGCCTCGGTGGCATCCAGCTGTACCTTGATGTCGTTAATAAGCAGCTCACTGGCGGCGCTCGATGTATCACTCCTGAGTTCACCGGCAGTTACTAACTGAGCGAAAGCATGGTTAACACCAGCCCACGCCAAAAAAACAATGATAATGAATAACCTCATAGTATGCAGTGACCCCAAAAGTCTGCCAAATTTCGAAAAACTGTAATAACGATAACAACTAATCAACGGATATACTTTCTTTGGTGAAAATTTTTTAATATGACAACGCAGCTTTCTAAAGAAAGACGACAAGAGCTACTGGATGAGTGGTTTTCATTTGGTACCTGGCAGCTATTCGCTGTTGTGTGTGTGGTCACATACTTACTGCTTTTCGTGAAAAAAAGTTTCATTGAAAGCGAATTAGCTGCTTTCGAGATACTGCAGGAAAGAGGCGAAATGGGTTTTTTTCATGCGCTAAGTGCTGCGCAGTATATCAGCATTCCCTTCATTTATGCCTGGAAATTTACACTCACGGCTTTTTTGCTTTATGCCGGAGGCTTCATGTTTGGTTATAAGCTCACGTTCAGAGACATGTGGCGGCTGTCCATTCTCGCCGAGCTGATCTTTATTATTCCCGAAATTATTAAGATAGCATGGTTTCTGGTATTCAATACCGACCCCACCTACCACGAAATCGGTGCTTTTTACCCGCTGTCGTTAATGAACCTGGTGGACTTTGAAACTTTGCCCAAGAGATGGCACTACCCTATGAAAGCACTCAATGTGTTCGAGCTGATTTACTGGGTTACGCTGTGTTGGGGTGTTTTTGTGATATCCGGAAAAAAGCTGCGGATCAGCATCCTCGTCGTGCTTAGCTCCTATGTGCTGTGGTTTTTTCTCTGGCTCGGGTTTTTTGTAATAGTTTACAAGTAGCGTCGAATGGTCAGCAGTCCACCGACGACGGTCCATACCGATCACCACCACCCCGGCAACCGATTACCAATCACTGATCATCGACCATGGACCATCATCTATCGACTTTTTTCACAACTCGCTGCCAGGGTAGAAAACCGCTGTCATGGGCTTTGCGTGTGTCTTATTTTTCCGAATTCGCCGATGCAGATCTTCGCCAAACGAAATGTGCTATCGACCATGGACCATCATCTATCGACTTTTTTCACAACCCGCTGCCAGGGTAGAAAACCGCTGTCATGGGCTTTGCGTGTGCCTTATTTTTCCGAATTCGCCGATGCAGATTTTCGCCAAACGAAATGTGCTATCGACCATGGACCATCGTCTATCGACTTTTTCGACACCCGCTGCCAGGGTAGAAAACGCAGTTAGGGGCTTTGCGTGTGCCTAATTCTTCCAAATTCGCAGATGCAGATTTTCGCCAAACGAAATATGCCATCGACTATGGACCATCGTCTATCGACTTTAAAAAATCACTCACCGATCACCACACACAGATTACCACTTACAGATTACCACTTACCGATCTACCGATCACCGACCTCCAATCCAACCCAGGTGTGTGTGCTTAAAGTCGTCGGCATATTTCAGCCCATAGCCAAAAATCCGGTCCATGGCGCTGTGCCCCACCAACACCAAACCGGCAAACATCCACGGATCGCTCTCTATGTAGAGACCGGCCATAAACACCAGCACGCCCGTAGCTTTGTGATGCACCAGGTTGTACAAAAATGCACCAATTCTTGTATTCAGTGCGTAACCTACCATGCTCAGGTCGGGGGCCAGCAACCACGCGAAAAAAAGCCACCAGGCAAATCCCAGGTAAAGAGTAGCGGCGTAGGTGGCTATAAGAATAGCAGCTTCCTCCAAATTGAGCAGGGTCTTCATAGATTTCTGTGGTTTATGCTAAGAATAATTGGCCTTAACGATAATCGGGAAGAAAGGATTTCATCGACCACGAGGCATGAAATAGTTTGCCAGTGCGGCAACCCTCACCGTTAAAATGAAGTTTTAGTCTGTTATACCATTTAAACTAACTGTAAAATGCCGAATTTCAGACTCATCAACAACCTCACCGGATGGGCTGTCTTACTTCTCGCACTCATTGTTTATACGCTCACACTCGAACCCACTGCTAGTTTCTGGGATAGCGGAGAGTTTATTGCCGCCAGTTATAAGCTACAAATTCCGCATCCGCCGGGGCCTCCTTTTTTCCTGCTTCTCGGCAGAATGTTTTCCCTTTTTGCTTTTGGCGATGTGGAAATGATTGCCTTCTGCGTGAATATGCTTAGCGCCACCAGCAGTGCATTTGCGGTAATGTTCCTCTACTGGAGCATAGTGCTGGTGGCAGCGAAAGTGCTGAAAACAGACCTCAAAATCGTGTCTGGCCGCGATGCCTTTTTGCTGATTGGTTCGGGCATTACGGGAGCCCTTGCTTTTGCATTTTCCGATTCGTTCTGGTTTTCAGCCGTAGAAGCCGAGGTCTATGCCTTGTCGATGTTTTTTACCTCCATAGCCTTTTGGGCTATTCTGCGGTGGGATGCCCTTAAAAATACTGCCGCTTCAGCCAGGTGGCTGCTGCTTATCGCCTACCTCATGGGGCTTTCTATCGGCGTTCACCCCATGAACCTGCTTACCATTCCATCTCTGGCGCTCATCTATTATTATAAAAACTATACTTTCAGTTGGAAAGGCCTTGCCACTACCCTGGTGTTGAGTGGTGTGGGTTTGCTTTTCGTCATGTTCGGCTTCAGGGTAGGCGTGGTAAGCCTGCTTGCCCGCATGGAAATTTTCTCCGTCAACCGGCTGGGTCTGGGCTTCGGTAGTGGCGCCTTCTTTGGCATCGTTTTACTGGCTGCCTGCGTAGGCTTTGGTCTTTATTATTCGCAAAAGAGAAACCTGGCAGCAGTAAATACCCTCATCTTGGCTGCCAGTTTCCTGGTTATTGGCTACTCATCCTTCGGGCTGCTCACCATCCGTTCCTCAAAAAATCCGCTGATCGACATGGGCAACCCTGAGAATCTCCCCAATTTTATCAGCTATCTCGACATGAAGCAGTACGGTACCCGGCCGCTGCTGCACGGCAATTACTTCGATGCCAAAGTGGTAGAGCAAAAGCAAGATACCCCGGTATACACCAAAGAGGCCAAAAGCTATGAAATTACCGACTACGACTACGAGCTTACCTACGATCCGGCACGAACCACCGTTTTCCCCCGCCTGTGGAGCCAGCGCGATGGGCATCCGGAGATATACCGGCAGAAGCTCGGCTTAAGAAATGGCCAAAAACCGTCGTTCACCGATAACCTCCGGTTCCTTTTCAGCTATCAGCTGGGCCATATGTACATGCGTTATTTTATGTGGAATTTCGCCGGAAGGGAAAGTGACGTGCAAGACGCCGGGTGGATTACGCCCCTAACTTCCACTGCGGATGTTGTGCCGTCTATGCGAAACAATCACGCCCGCAATAACTACCTAATGCTGCCGCTTCTTTTGGGGCTTGCCGGATTGCTCTTCAGCTACAAAAAGCATCCGCAGGCTTTTTCAGTCATCGGCATGCTGTTTCTTGTTACTGGTGTGGGGCTGGTGCTGTACCTCAACTCACCGCCTGTGGAGCCACGTGAACGTGACTACATCTACGTGGGGTCGTTTTTTGCATTTTCGGTGTGGATAGGTTTAGGGGCATTGACGGTTTTGAAAAGCGTGCGGGAGTATTTCGGCGAAAAACCAATGGTATCGGCCGTAGCCTGGATGATTACGCTTTTCGTACCCGGCATCCTGATTTCCCAAAACTGGAACGACCACGACCGCTCCGGCAGGTACTACACTACCGACATGGCCAAAAACCACCTGGCAAGCTGCGCACCAAATGGCATTTTGTTTACCGGTGGCGACAACGACACCTATCCGCTGTGGTACGCACAGGATGTAGAAGGTGTAAGAACCGACGTAAGGGTAATAGTGGGCTCCCTTTTCAGCGCCGACTGGAATATCGAAATGATGCAGCGAAAAGCGTATGAATCGGAGCCACTTCCGTTCTCAATACAAAAAGACCTCTACAAGCAGGGAGGTCCTATAGACTACGTTCCGGTGGTTGAGCACCCAAGCTTGAAAGGCGGCGCAGTTGACCTGCAGCAGTACCTAAGCCTGCTCAGAAAAAAACACCAGGCTATTATGGTGGAAACCCAGGCCGGCTCCGTGCTTGCTTCCATCCCTTCACGTGAGCTGCGCATCCCGGTAAACAGAGCCGAAGTGCTGGAAAAAGGGCTTGTGCCGGATACAATGACGCAGTTTATTCCCGACTACCTTTCGTTCGAAATTAAAGGCAACGGGCTGCAGAAAAGTGAAGTGATGCTGCTCGATTTGATTGCCAGCAACAACTGGGAGCGCCCCATCTATTTCACATTTACAGCTCTTAACCAGCTTCCTTTCGATCTTGATAAATATGTAGTGCAGGAGGGCTTTACTTACAGGCTGTTGCCCGTGGAAAATCCGGCTAACGACGGATATCTGGTACACACAAAAGCGATGTATGAAAATATGATGGAGAAGTACTCCTGGAGAAACCTGGCCAACCCCAACGTTAATTATTCCACTTACCATCACAACAACGTACTTAATCCCCGCATGGGATTCAACTCGCTGGCAGCTGCGCTTATTGAAGAAGGAAGACCAGCAATGGCCCTGGAAGCCATACATAAAAGCCTGGAGACTATCCCGGACGACACAATTCCCTATGATGTATCGGCGGTAGAAACGGCAGGGCTTCTCATGGCTCTCGACGACAAAGACACGGCAATGGCCATTACGAAAACACTTGTGGAACGAGCAGATGCGGACCTTACCTTTTACCACCATGCCGCCGCCAGGGACCCTTTCGAGATAGAGAGAAATCTTTTTGTGATAGACCGGCTCCACCGGATATTAAAGGCTTATGGAGAAAATGAGGAAGCGCTGAAAGCCGACAATATCTTCAGAAAACACTATGCTCATTTTGAAGGGTAGAAATAAAAAGCTGGTTTTTGCCCATCCTAAGAGAAACGCCCTCGCCGTATCGCTCCGGTTTCGTTTAGGCTGATACCTTATTAATTACTATTTTCGCCCGATAAAATTTAGAGAGAATGAATTATCAGAAGGTGAATAACCTTACGGGTTGGATAGTTTTCGCTATAGCAACCCTGGTATATTGGCTTACGGTAGAACCCACTGCCAGCTTTTGGGACTGCGGCGAGTTTATAGCCGTTTCGTACAAACTGGAGGTGCCACACCCACCCGGAGCCCCACTTTACCTGCTTATTGGCCGCTTTTTTAGCATGTTTGCCATGGGCGATGTATACCAGGTGGCCTACTGGATTAACATTGCCAGTGTTTTGAGCAGTGGTTTCACTATTCTCTTTCTTTTCTGGAGTATCACCGCGCTGGGCAACAAGCTTTTTGGCCTGCGCCCTGGCAATGGCACCGAGGAACAAAACTGGCTCATTATCGCTTCAGCCATAGTGGGAAGCCTTGCCTACACCTTCACCGACTCTTTCTGGTTTTCGGCGGTAGAGGCCGAAGTTTATGCCATGTCGTCTTTCTTTACGGCGTTTGTATTCTGGGCAATATTGAAGTGGGAGCAGATAGACGACGACCGCCATCGCAACCGCTGGTTTCTGCTACTGGCCTATACCGTGGGGCTTTCCATTGGCGTGCACCTCCTTAATCTCGTGGCTATTCCGGCGCTTGGGCTTATCGTGTACTTCAAGTACCAGCAAAAGCATTCCAACATGGGAGTATTGGCTACCATGGCTATTTCCGGTGCCATCATCATGATCATTATGGCAGGAGTAATTCCCGGCCTGCCAAGCCTGGCCAGCTCTTTCGAGATCTTCTTTGTGAATTCACTGGGCCTGCCGTTCAAGTCGGGCATCGTTGTATTCACCCTTCTTTTTGTGGGTGCGTTGGTGTACGGCATCATTTACTCCGAGCGAAAGGAAAAAGTAATACTAAATACAGCCCTGTTGGCTTTCACTTTCATTCTAATAGGTTATTCATCGTATACGCTGGTACTCATCCGGTCCAACTACAACCCTCCTATCGACGAGAATAACCCGGAGAACGTACTCAACTTCGTTACTTATCTGAAAAGAGAGCAGTACGGCGACCGCCCCCTGCTGTACGGTCAGTACTTTACCACCGAGTTGGTTGAACAGAAAAAAGGAGCGCCTGTGTACGCCAAAGGCGAAGAAAAATATGAAATAATAGACTACAAGGTTGAGCCTGTATACGACAAAAGTGGCAAAACAATATTGCCGAGAATGTATAGCTCAGCTGGCGAGCATCAGCGAAGATACCGGGAAATAACCGGCCTGAGACAGGGAGAAAAACCAACCTTCGGCGACAACCTCTACTTCATGTTCAAGCACCAGATCGGTCACATGTACATGAGGTACTTTATGTGGAACTTCGCCGGGCGGGAAAGCGACGTGCAGGATGCCGGCTGGCTCACACCGCTCGATGCTTTTGAGGACGTGCCATGGGAGCTGGAATGGAACAAAGCCCGAAACAACTACTTCTTCTTACCTCTTATTCTCGGGCTTACCGGGCTTTTCTTCCATTACCGCAAAGACCAAAAGAATTTTGCTGTGCTGCTGCTCTTGTTCTTCCTTACAGGCGCGGCACTGGTACTTTACCTCAATTCGCCCCCTCTTGAACCACGGGAAAGGGACTATATCTACGTAGGCTCTTTTTATGTGTTTGCCATGTGGATCGGCTTTTCGGTGATGGCGATATACGAGGTGTTTCAACGGTTCATCGCTAACAAAAAAGCTGCAATCGCTGTGTCTTTCCTGTTGAGTTTTAGTGCGCCTGCCATACTTGCAGCTGAAAACTGGGACGACCACGATCGCTCCAAGCGCTATTTCTCGGTAGACACTGCCAAGAACTTTCTGGCCTCTTGCGCTCCCAACGCCATCCTGTTCACCGGCGGCGACAACGACACCTTCCCATTGTGGTATGCCCAGGAAGTAGAAGGCTTCCGCACCGACGTGCGGGTGGTAGTGCTAAGCTATTTTAACACCGACTGGTATATAGAGCAAATGATGCGCTCTGCCTATGAGTCGGAACCTTTCCCGTTCTCGCTCAGCCTCGAACATTACCGGCAAGGCGGCCCCAACGACTTTGTGGTGGTAATGGAAAGAGAAAACGTGAAAGGTGCTATTAACCTTGAACAGTATATGAAACTTGTGAAGGATGGCCATCCGGCGTTAAAGGTTGCTACTTCTATAAGCGCCTATAACTCAATCCCTTCAAAAAGCGTGTATGTGAATATTGATACCGCCGCGGTGTTGAGCAAAGGGATAATTCCTGGTACACTGAAGGATTACCTCACAAACCGGATGGTGATTAACATCAACGACAGGGTGCTGGAGAAAAAAGACCTGGCGATACTAGACATTATTAATACCAATAATTGGGAGCGCCCCATCTATTTCAACAATACTTCGCTGGCAGGTGTAAACATGGATTTGAGGCCCTACGTGGTGCAGGAAGGAAATGCCTACCGGCTTTTGCCGGTGGAAAACCCGAGTGCACAGGAAACCTTTGTGGATGTAAACACCATGTACGACAACATGGTAAACAACTTCTACTGGAGGGGCCTTCAGGATTCCACCATTTACTACACAGAAGACTACCGCAATTTTGTGCTTAACCACCGCGCCAGCTTCAATGCCCTGGCTGAAGCACTGCTAATGGAAGGCGATGAGGAAAGAACACGCAATGTGCTGCTGAAGTCGCTGGAGGTGATGCCTGACGAAGGGGTGCCTTACGATCATTTTACCGTGAGAATGGTGGGCTTGCTGATGGAGGTTGGCGAAAACGAAAAAGCTATTGAAATAGCAGCTCTCATGAGTGAGCGGGCCGATGGAATGCTCACCTACATGTTCGACAAGCGGATGAGTGATCAATTTACCACCCAGCGCAATCTTATCGTTTTAAATGAGCTGGCCAGGATATTTAAGGCTTACGATAACAGCGAGCTGGCGAAAAAATACGAAGAGATGTTCCGGAAGCATTACGGAATGCTGAACTAATACGAAAGCCCCGATCAGGGGCTTTTTTGTTCTCAGGTCCTTCTTTTATTTTCTCAGGAAAGCAAAAAGATCGAGTGCGGTATCGGCATCGTCGGTCAGCAGGTAGTCGGCATGCGATATCGACATCACCAACTCGTCGGCCTCCGCCTTCAGCGAGTTGCGATTGATTCGGTTAAGCAGATCGTAGGGAAGCCGCAGCATCCACGCAGGCAGCTTATGCTGAAGATCCAGCACATCGAACCTTGTAAACTTTTTTACCGATTTTCTGTTGCGCTCGTGGTACTCCATCACCTTCTCATTGCCGGCAATTCCCTTCATCTCCACATCAGAAAAATACTTACGGGCAAGGGCGGTAAGCTCACTTGCCGTGTATTCCCGCACATGCCACGGGTTTCTGGAGAGTGTAAGCTTTATATTGGGTGTAGTAAGAAGTGCCAATCCGCCGGGCTTTAACACCCGATGGAGCTCTTTTAAAAAAAGCTCGTCGTCTTTTATATGCTCAATTACCTGGAAGGTGACGATGGTATCAAAGCTATTGTCTTTCAGCCCTTCAAAAGGTGGGAATACTGCCTGCCGGAAGTCGCCCTGCGGATACAGGCCCTTTAGTGTTTTTACAACTTCCTCAATCTTATCCAGGGCCGTGTATTTCTCCACAAGCGGCAGCAGCTCTTCCACACCCCGGCCCTCTCCACAACCGGGCTCCAGCAAACTGCCCCTTACATATTTGCGTGCCACAAGGTAAGGTTTCAACAGCCGCTGATGGATAGGATTATCCGAAAGTATCTTGTTCGAAGTTATTTCTGTAGTATACACCGCCATACGTGTTCAAAGTACGTGAAAAATGTACTCTCGATTCAAGTTTTTTAGTTACTTGATTGTTATTAGTAAAAACATACCAAATTCTTTATGAACAGAGTTCAAGTCGGGCTTCTCTCCCTGATCATTTTGTTGTTGTATGTGCCGGCCAGGGTAAACTCCCAGGCCTTGCGTTCGCTCAACCTCTCCTACCAATACAACCCCGCCGGCCCTATCCAATTCCAGCACCGTCTGGTCCGTGGCAGTGCCAACAACTATACCGTCTACTTTGAGCTTGACATGCCCGACTACGACTCGCTCAGCAAGTACCAACTCACCACCTTTTTCCGGAGCTCCTATGCCGACTCCGCCGATTTTGAAGAAACTGCACATGAGTGGACCGCAGTCACCAATCCGGCAAGCTATCCGCAGCTGCGGGGTTCGCTTTCTATTAATCCCGCGGCGGAACAAAACATACTCGTATTCCAGGTGAAACGCCCAAGCACACAAAAATCGTTTTTCTTCGATATTCAACTTTCAGACGAAAGCAGGTTTGCCCCCGATGCACTGTTGCCTGTAAAAAACAACGGCCAACCGCTGCTCAGACCTTACTTCAATAGCAGAGACTCTCTCACCATCACCTCTGCCGATTCTGCTGTTTTTTACGGCTTCTATTATTCGCAGGATTTTACCGAAGCCAAGCCGCCCATGGTTATCGACACGGCCGCCAACAAAGAAATGCAAATAGACAGCGCCTTCCTGCTAAATCAAGGGCGCATACCGGAGGGAAATACGGGTTTATATCTCTTTCAAACCGACTCATCGTCGGGCACAGCTCTCGCACTCCGCAAGGTTCCGTTTTACTACCCCCGGTTTGTCTCTGTAGATGAGGTGATAGCCCCCATTCGCTACATTAGCTCGCAGGAAGAATACAACAAGCTGGTGTCTTCCAGAACCAGAAAAAAGGCACTCGACAATTTTCTGCTCGACATATCCGGAAGCCAGGACAGGGCCAAACGCATTATGCAGAACTATTTTTCGAGGGTGGCTGATGCAAACCTGCTGTTTACTGGTTTTAAAGAAGGCTGGAAAACCGACCCTGGAATGATTTACATGATATTCGGCGTGCCCGACGTGGTAGAGCGCACAGACTCAGGCGAAGTTTGGACCTATTTGAAAATGGAAGACAAATCTGACCTGCGGTTCGAATTTGTCCGGGTCAAAAACATATTCACTCCCGGCTATCTTACTTTAATTCGGAAGGACGACTATGACCGTTATTGGTTTCGATTCGTAGATTTGTGGCGAAAAGGCAGAATATAGGAAAGTCGCGCGGTAATATTGCCCGTGCTTCAGGAATAGAAAAAAACTTCTAAGTGATAAAAAGATTCCCTCAAAAGCGCCGGCCCGACTCGTCGGATATGATCTATGGCACCCGGGCGGTGATAGAAGCCATTAAGGCAAACAAGCAGATTGATAAGGTTTTCATCCAAAAAAATGCCCGGAACGAGCTGATCAGCGAGTTGATTACCGAGCTTATAGAGGCTGGTATCACTTTTCAAAAAGTGCCGGCCGAAAAGCTGGACCGCCTCACTGCCAAAAATCATCAGGGTGTAATTGCCTTTGTTTCACCAATTGAGTTTGCCGATCTGCACCGGGTTGTCTCTTACATTTACGATCAAGGCAAAGACGGCCTCGTGGTACTAATAGACAGGGTAACCGATGTCCGCAACTTTGGCGCTATTGTAAGAACTGCCGAGTCGGCCGGAGCCGATGCAATAGTATTTCCCTCCAAAGGAAGTGCGCAAATCGGGAGCGATGCAGTGAAAACCTCTGCCGGTGCGCTCAATCACCTGCCCGTGTGCAAAGTAGACTCACTGGAAGACACGGTTAATTACCTTCGCGAATCCGGCTTTGTGGTGGTGGCATGCACCGAAAAAAGTGACCAGCTCTACACTGAGGTCGACTTAAACGGACCCGTAGCAGTAATCATGGGATCGGAAGAAGACGGAGTGTCGGAGTCGGTGCTCGAAATGGCCGACCACCGCGTAAGGATACCGATGCTCGGCAAGATAGAATCACTCAATGTATCGGTCGCTGCCGGCATTTTGCTCTACGAGGTAGTCCGTCAACGAATGAACAGCTAGGAAGTACCTAAAACTTGAAACTCAGAACTAAAAACTCAGAACTAAAAACTGAGAACTCAGAACTAAAAACTCACAGGTACTCCTCTCCCTTCTTGTTTTTCACGTCGTTTACAAACTCCCTGAACCTGGCCTCCTGGTCCTTCTTGCAAATCATGAGTACATCGTCAAAATCCGCCACCAGGTAGTCCTCCAACCCCTGGATGATCACCAGCTTGTTTTTATCTGTCTTTACAATGTTTCCCTTGCTGTCGTACGACAACAGGTCGGCCTGCAGAACCACGTTCTCGCCATCTTCCTTTTTCAGGTTCTCGTAAAGTGACCCCCACGAGCCCAGATCCGACCACGCAAAATCTCCCAATACCACGTAAACGTTGCTGGCTTTTTCCATAATTCCGTAGTCTATGGAAAGATTCCGGCATTGTGTATAGGCTTTGTTAATGTAGTCTTGTTCTTTTTCTGTGTAGTAGTGATCGATGCCATCCGCAAACGCTTCGGCCATTTCAGGAAGGCTGTTTTCAAACTCCCGAATAATGGAGGCTGTTTTCCATACAAAAATGCCGGCATTCCACACAAAGTCGCCGCTCTCCAAAAATTTGATCGCCCATTCCAGCTGCGGCTTCTCTGTGAAAGTTTTTACCCTTCTGGCTTCACCAACCACCTCATCGCTAAATTGTATGTAGCCGTAGCCGGTTTCGGGCTTAGTGGGCTTTATCCCGATAGTAACCAGGTTGCCATCTATCTGCGCCGTTTTTACCGCCGAGTTAATGGTGGCAATAAAACGCTCTTCGTTAAAGATGGCGTGGTCGGCGGGCGTGATTACTACAGTTGCTTCAGGGTCTTTTTTATGAATTTTATAGCACGCATAGCCAATACATGGCGCGGTATTTCGGCGGGCGGGTTCTAAAAGTATTTGATCCTGTTGAAGATCAGGTAATTGTTCCTTAACCAAAGCCTCATATTGTTGGTTAGTCACGATCAAAATCTTATCTTTGCCCGCCGTTTGCAGGAACCGGTCGTACGTCATTTGCAAAAGTGACCTTCCGGTGCCTAAAACATCAAGAAATTGTTTTGGGTTGCTGTTTCTGCTGTATGGCCAAAACCTACTTCCTACTCCGCCGGCCATTATTATTACATATGTCTGATTGCTCATTTTTTTTGTGAAGCTGTTAGGCTGTTTCGAGTGCAAATATAAGTTTTAATAATGTCTGACAAAGAATGCCGGTTTTTGGGCTGAAGAAGGTTTTTTTCCCGATGAAGGAAATTATGGACGCCCGACACATGTTGTTAACGAAATATAAAATGTTAGCGTGTCATATTGATAAAAATTCTTATATTCATTTACTGAGTAATAGTAGCTGGTTTTCAGGCTACTTATATAATTTATACGTGTTATGATTGCAGGCCTAGATGTGCAGCTTAAGGAGAAATTAAAAGAAGTTTTTGGGTATAGCAGTTTTCGCGGAAACCAGGAAGCGATCATCAGAAATATTCTTGAGGGAAGAAATACGTTCGTAATAATGCCCACCGGGGCAGGCAAGTCCCTTTGCTACCAACTCCCCGCTATAGCTATTGAGGGTACCGCCATTGTTATATCGCCGCTCATCGCCCTGATGAAAAACCAGGTAGATCAGCTGAATGCCGTTGGCGTAAATGCTCAGTTCCTCAACTCCACGCTCACCAAGAGCGAAATGAACCGGGTGAAAAAGGAAACACTCAACGGCGAAGTAAGGCTGCTGTATGTGGCGCCCGAGTCGTTAACCAAAGAGGAAAACATAGAATTTCTGAAAAGGGCTAACATTTCCTTTTCAGCTATCGACGAAGCCCACTGTATATCGGAGTGGGGGCACGATTTCCGGCCGGAGTACAGGCGGATAAAGCAGATTTTGGGTCTTTTGGGAAACATGCCGGTAATAGCGCTTACAGCCACGGCCACACCCAAGGTGCAGATCGACATTCAGAAAAACCTTCAAATGGAGGAGGCCGACATCTTTAAGTCGTCCTTCAACCGCCAGAACCTTTACTATGAGGTACGGCCAAAGCAGCATACCAAAAAACAACTCATCAAATTTGTAAAGTCTCAAAAGGGTAAATCAGGAATTGTATACTGCCTCAGCCGGAAAAAAGTAGAAGAAATTGCGCACCTGCTCCAGGTAAACGACATAAAGGCTGCACCGTATCACGCCGGCTTAGACTCGGCCGTGCGCATGAAAAACCAGGACGACTTTTTGAACGAGGAGGTTGACGTAATAGTGGCCACCATCGCATTTGGCATGGGCATCGACAAACCCGACGTGCGGTTTGTAATTCACTACGACACCCCCAAATCGCTCGAAGGTTACTACCAGGAAACCGGCCGGGCCGGAAGAGATGGCCTGGAAGGCAACTGCATCATGTTCTACAGCTACAATGACATAATAAAGCTGGAGAAATTCAATAAAGACAAAACCGTAACCGAACGTGACAATGCCCGGCTGCTGCTCGACGAGATGGTGGCCTACGCTGAGTCGTCGGTTTGCCGGCGAAAGCAGCTGCTCCACTATTTTGGAGAAAGCTACCCCGACAACTGCGGTTTTTGCGATAACTGCCTGAAACCCCGTGAGAAATTTGACGGGGAGGAGTACATACAGTGGGTGCTGAGGGCTACGCTTGAAACGGGAGAAAGGTTTAACCTGGGCCACCTGGTAGACGTACTCAAAGGCAATAATACACAATACATAAAGAGCTACGGTCACGACAAGCTCTCCACCTTTGGCCTCGGCAGCGAGCTGCAGGAAAACCTGCTCAAATCGGTGGTGCGCCAGTCGTTACTTTTCGAGTTTCTGGAGAAAGACATTGAGAATGTGGGCATCTTGAAGGTAACCGAAAAAGGAAAAGACTTTCTCACCGACCCATTCCCTGTTAAGCTGTCGAAAGACCACGAATATGAGGTGGAAGCGGTGGAAGAGGAAGAGGAATCCGAGAAAATTCCTGCCACGGCCAAAGCCTACGACGAAAGCCTTTTTGAAATGCTTCGGAACCTCCGCAAGAAGGTTGCCAAGCAAATGGACCTGCCGCCCTACGTAATCTTCCAGGATCCATCGCTGGAGGAAATGGCCACCACCTACCCCACTACCAGGGAGGAGCTTGCCCAGATAAATGGTGTAGGCATGGGCAAGGTTACCAAATTTGGGAAGCCGTTCCTCGACACCATTAAGCAGTACGTAGAAGAAAACGATATTGAAACTGCTGCAGACGTAGTAATCAAATCATCCGGCCAGAAATCCAAAATCAAGATCTTTATCATTCAGCAGATCGACCGCAAGGTGGACCTTGAAGAGATTGCCGAGGCAAAGAACATGACGATGGAGGAAATAATTGATGAAATCGAGCATATCTGCTATTCAGGTACTAAGCTTAGCCTCGAATACTACATCGACCAGGTAATGGACGACGAAAGACAGGAAGAAATTTACGACTACTTCATGAATGCCGACACCGACAGCATATCGGTGGCCATCCAGGAGCTTGGTGATGAGTATTCTGAAGAAGAGCTGCGACTAATGCGTATTAAATTCTTATCGGAGTTCGCAAACTAACCGGGCAAAGCTAACGGGCCTGTGAGGATGCGACTAAAAACAGCCTCACAGGCCTTTGTCGTTTCCATAGTTCCGATTCCCCCACTTCATTTAATCATTTCTTGCTACCGAGGGATTTGTTGGTAATTTTGCTGCCTTCAATCCAAAAAAACTGAGATGAACATAGCCGTCATCGGCTCGGGTGGCCGTGAACACGCCCTTTCATGGAAAATCAAACAAAGTCCGAAATGCGATCGCCTGTTTATTGTGCCGGGCAATGCGGGCACATCGCTGGTGGGCACCAACGTGGCCATATCTCCCACTGACTTTGCAGCCCTGGGCCAATGGGCATTGGCAGAAAAAATAGACCTGATTGTGGTAGGCCCGGAAGAACCGCTGGTGAAAGGGTTTCGCGATTACTTCGGCTCCAAAGCTGAATTAAGGCACATTCCTATAGTAGGACCCGGTGCCGACGGCGCCCGCCTGGAGGGCAGTAAAGATTTTTCGAAGCAATTTATGCTTAAGCACGGCATACCTACCGCCCGTGCCAAAACGATACACGCAGGAAATCTGGCAGAAGGCCTGGCGTTTCTTGAAACCTTGCCTGCGCCATACGTGCTAAAGGCAGATGGTCTTGCTGCCGGCAAAGGTGTGATTATAACCAGCGATCTGGCCGAAGCGAAAGAAAGACTCAGGCACATGATTTTGGATGCAGAATTTGGTGAAGCCAGCAGCAGGGTACTAATCGAGGAGTTTTTGAGTGGCATCGAATTATCCGTTTTTGTGCTCACCGATGGCAAAGATTACGTGATACTGCCTGAAGCCAAAGACTACAAACGCATTGGCGATGGCGACACCGGCCCAAATACCGGAGGAATGGGGGCTGTATCGCCCGTACCATTTGCAGCTGGCGAGTTTATGGCGAAGGTAGAGACAAAGGTAGTGAAACCCACCATTGCAGGCCTCCAAAAGGACGGCATCGACTACCGGGGGTTTATCTTTGTGGGGCTAATGAACGTAAAAGGCGAACCTTACGTGATAGAATATAATGTGCGAATGGGCGACCCCGAAACACAAGCAGTAATCCCCCGAATCGAATCGGACCTGGTAGACCTGCTTGAGGGCGCCGCCACAGGGGCTCTTGGCAGCCAATCGTACCGGATATACCCGCAGTTTGCTACCACGGTGGTGATGGTGGCCGGCGGCTACCCCGGCGAGTATGCCAAAGGTGATACAATAAGTGGGCTGGAACAGGAAACGGCATCGCTGGTTTTTCATGCCGGCACCAAAAAAACCGGCGGTACAATAGCTACCAATGGTGGCCGCGTATTGGCCGTTACCAGCTTTGGAGAAACCATACAAGACGCTCTCGACAAAAGCTACGCCACGGTAAATGGTATTTCGTGGAACAAGGCGAATTTCCGGAAAGACATTGGCAAAGATTTAATGTAGGCGGCGTCATTATTGAAAGATAAAACGCAAAAAAACTCCCCCCTTTGCTGCAATAATATCGCGCTTTGCTTTCTGCGGCTAAGCACCCATTTTAGTACTATCTGTGCACACAGCAACTATTTTGAGGCGACGGGAACAATCATTCACCACAAATCCATTTCATAATGTGGGAATGCACCTGATTTGCCCGGGTGCACAAAGCGATTTCTTTTTTATATTTGAAACACGCTAATTAAAAAAAAGCTTTTGAGATGGGATGTAGCGCATGCAGTAGCACTCGAACGTCAGATGGAAAAGTAGCAGGCTGCCGCAACAATGGCGGATGCAGCACTGGCGGGTGCAATAAAATGAATGTTTTTGACTGGCTGTCTAACATGGACATGCCGGCTGTAGATAGATTCGACGTAGTTGAGGTTCGCTTTAAAAATGGCCGCAAGGAGTTTTTCAGAAATGCTCAAAATCTGCCGATTGTAACGGGCGATGCAGTGGTTGTTGATGTGCCGAACGGGCATCATATTGGCTACATCTCGCTGCAGGGCGAGCTGGTAAGGCTACAGATGCAGAAGAAAAAGATCGCCAACGACGACAACATAAAGGCGATTTACCGGATTGCCACGCAAAAAGACCTCGAGAAGTTTGAGCAGGTGAAGGCAAGGGAGCTTCCTACGCTTTTTCGCACCCGTGAGATTATCCGCGACATTAAGCTGGATATGAAGCTCACCGACATAGAATACCAGGCCGACAACACAAAAGCTACCTTTTACTACTCTGCGGATGACAGGGTGGATTTCAGGGAGCTGATTAAGATGCTGGCCGGCGAGTTTAAGATAAGGGTGGAAATGCGGCAGATTAGTCTGCGCCAGGAGGCCGGACGCCTTGGAGGCATAGGTGTTTGCGGCCGTGAGCTTTGCTGCTCTACCTGGCTTAGCGACTTCAAAAGCGTTTCTACAACCGCCGCACGATATCAGAATCTATCCCTTAATCCGAGCAAACTCTCCGGGCAGTGCGGACGCCTCAAATGCTGCCTTAACTACGAGCTCGACACTTACATGGAAGCATTGGAGGGTATTCCGGAAATTGAGGCACCTCTTCTCACTCAAAAGGGGGCAGCCACATTACAAAAAACCGACATTTTCCGAAAAATCATGTGGTTTGGTTACGGAGACGAAAATACCTGGCATCCGGTAAATGTGAGCAGGGTAATAGAAATACTCGACATGAACAAAAAGGGTCGAAAGCCCGACTCCCTGCTTATAGACGTGGAATCTGATGGAAAAGCCGAACAAGCGCTCAACAGCGACCTCGAGCGGCTCGACAAGAAGTTTGCCAGCAAAGGAGGCGGTGGTAAAAAGAAAAAGAAGAAGAAAAATAAAAACCGGTTCCACAACAGGCCTGGCGGGCAAAATAAACCAACGAATTCATGACATCGAGCAATTGCGCAGGCAGGCGGCGTGGCGGCGAAACTGTGACCGGGGAGGCCGTACCCCGGATGGCCGTACCCCGCTTAGCGGCACCGTTATTCATTCTCGCAAGTGTTTTTATTTTTTCTTCTTGCAGCGATACACGCATATTTGACAACGACTTCGACCTGCCGCAGGCTACGTGGCATGTAGACTCCGTGCAAACATTTGTGATTGACGTAAAAGACACCGCCTTAAGCTACAACTTATATCACAAGGTTCGCAATGCGTCTGACTATGAATTCTACAATCTTTACATCAAATACACCATTGCTGACTCGCTGCACCAAAAGCTGGCTGGTGAGCTGCAGGAAATGATTTTGTTTGACCCCAAAACGGGAGCACCCTATGGCAGCGGGTTGGGCGACATATTCTCTCACGAGTTTCCCGCCAAACAAAACTACCGGTTCCCTTCGCCCGGCAGGTATTATTTCAAGGTGCAGCAGTATATGCGTCAGCCAAATCTTAAGGGGATTCATTCAGTCGGCTTAAGAGTAGACATTGCCTCCGACGCGGTTAGCGACTCCGCCAATTAGTCGAGGTTAACGATAAACTTCATCAGCCGTTCTTCAGCGTTTTCAGGGTCGGCCCAGAATTCACGGGAATAGAACTCCCTGAAACGCCATTTTTTGTCGCTAAGCAACACGTGGCGGTAAACATGCGTTTGTTTAAGCGAAATACTACCGTAGTAGCTGTCGTCGTCGGTAAAAATAAGGCCCAGGTAGTTTTTGTTTTTCTTTACTGCCAGGTCAGCGAAAATTAGCTCATCGCCCATCTTTATATGCCGTAGCTTGTTTCCGGCACCGTGTATCAGCGATACCAGCCGGTTTTTCAGGTACCAATCGGGTGCAAAGCTCGTAGGCGACTCATGGTGTGGCGCAAATTTTCCGCGCGACACCTCACGGGCATATTCCAGGTACCGGCGGAGCATTTTGGGTCCTTCATTACGCAAGTGCTCCACTTCAAGCTGATGCGGCTCAATACTGCTCACCACGATCACTCTCTCTTTGGCGCGGGTTACCGCCACGTTGAGCCGGTTTTCGCCGCCTTCAATGTTTAGCGACCCAAACTTCATTTCCATTTTCCCCTTCGGGTTGGGTGCATACCCCACTGTAAATATGATAATATCACGCTCGTCGCCCTGCACATTCTCAATGTTTTTCACAAACAGCGTTTCGGGCAGCAGTGTATTGTTTTCCACCTGGTAAAGGTCGAGCAAGTCGAGAATATGCGACTGCTGAGCCACGTTGAACGTTACCACGCCGATTTCCTTCTCAGGGTGCTTGCGACGGTAGAAGTCTATAAGCTCCACTACCTTCAGTCCCTCGGTTTCGTTGTGCCCGTTTTCCCACACGCCGTCTACTTTTTCGTAGGCTATGGCCGGCTGCGGATCGTTCATTACATCGAAATGCGGCACCAGCTGCAGGCGCCCTTTGTAGAAATACCTGTTGCTAAAATCGATGAGGTCGAGCGACCGGCTTCGGTAGTGCCCCTGCAGCGATACCTCATGAAGATGCTGTCGGGCCAGGTTGAGCAGTGAATCGATCTCGAGTGTGGCATCTTCTTCCTCTTCGTCCTGCTCCCACCGTATGCGGTACAAATCGTTCGGTTTTAGCTGCTTGTCGTCGCCGGCTACTACCACCTGCTTGCCCCGGCAAATTGCCGGCAAACCGTTTTCTACAAAACACTGCGAGGCTTCGTCAAATATTACCAGGTCAAACACCTCTTCGAGCTTAAAAATGGCTGAGGCCGATTCGGGAGTTGTGAGCCAGCAGGGCATAAGATTGAACGCTTCGGCCGACATGTGCGCCAGCAGCCTGCGAATAGGCCAAATCCGCTTTTTTTTAGTCACCTGATGATAAAGGTCGCGGTAAGTAATGGGATTATTAAGCCGGTTGTACTCAATATCCGAGTAGGTTTTTTCCCGTGCCTTGAGCAAGAGTATTTCGCTGCTGAGCTGATTTTTTTTGCTTACCGCCTCCTGGAGCTCCTGCGACAGCGTTTCAAACTTCAGAGAAGATACCGACCGCAAAATCGGGTACTTGGTTTCGATGTGATCGATCCAGTTGAGGGCCAGGCTATTTTCGAACAGGATTTTCCATTCGTTATAGTCGAATTTGCCCGTTTTCTCCTCCAGCTTGTCGAACAGCTGCTTTTCGTAGGGAAGCAGGGTATCGAGCAAGCGGTCAAATTCCACCAGGTTATCAAAATCCTTTTGAAGAGCGCTTTGCAACTCCTTCACATAGCCATCTTTACCGATAATCAGCTTGATCTGCTTGGTTACAAAATAGCCTTGCCACTGCGCCCACACCAGCGGAATGCCCTCAAGTGCTGCAAACGACTTGCTTGTCAGTTCTTTCAGCTCTTCGTAGGAGTAGTTTCTGGGGTTGATAATTTTGGCCACAGGTCGCATTGAGCCGAAAATAATTTTCGCATTAATGGCCCTTCTTTTATAAAAAAACCAGTTTTGCAGATCAATCTTCGAAATAGCCTCCGGCGGATCAAGTATCCATTCTTTGGTTTTCAGTTCGGTAAGGTTGTGCTCCAGGTTAAGGCGATTGTCGGTCATCAACTCGAGCATTTGCAAACCATGCTTGTTGCTTTTTAGCCCGTTGGCCACGTATATCCTCGAAAGGAATACCTTGTCCTTCGAAAAAAACTTCCATCTCAGCCACGCCACCAGGTTGCTGCGGGCAGCCCTGCCCCTTTGCAGTGCAGCCTGCAGGCGGCCGAGGTCGGCCGACGATGTGGTGAGCTCGGCCCCCGGTCCCTTGTAGCACTCCATTAGCTTGCGTTCCATGCTCGTAAGCCATGAGCCGTCGGTTTCCACGTCGGGAAATGCCGACATGTGGGTGAAGTTTTCGTACACCACCTTATCGTTGATGAGCGAAAACATTTCCTTTATTTTCGGCTTTCGCTCCAGCATTTGCTGGCATTCTTCAATACTCAGCGGCTCGCCCAGTATTTCTTTTGACTTGTCGGCAATGGACCGGCTGTACTTTACTATCTGCTCAATCATTTCCTTCATCCGGTTGAGCTCCGCTACGCCGTAGTGGCTGAAGGATTTCCGGTCGACCCACGGGTGCGCTTCGTCTCTGAACTTTTGCGAATACTGCACGTAAAACTTCATCTTTCGGAGGAAGTTGTCGACTTTGTCGAAGCCGAAATATTTATACTCCTGTTTTATGCTAATGGTAGGATCTTGCAGGTTAGAGCTTAGGTAAAGCTGTTTTACAGTACGTCCGCATTCACCTTCATCGTACAGCGCCTGCTTAAACTCTCTCAGCTCATCCGTTATCTGATCAATCTTGCGGCTGGTTTGAAGAAATTCCCGCTCCAGATAAATGGCATCCAGCGAGTTGTTCTTTTGCTTGTATTCATCGAGCCGGTCTACTTGCGCTGCCAGTTGCTCGTAAATGTACTTGCGGTCGTTTTTGAAGTCGTGCACAAGGGCTACAAAAGGAGCCAGCTCTTTTTCTTTGAGGCGGTTATGCACTACGTCGAGCGCCGCCCGTTTTTGGCACACTACGAGCACCTTTTTGCCTCTGGCCACAAAATCGGCTACCAGGTTACATATCAGCTGCGACTTGCCGGTGCCAGGAGGCCCCTGCACCACTATTGAGTCGCCGCCCTTTACCATTTTCAGGGCCTGCTCCTGGTAAGCATCTATGGCAAACGGGGCAAAGGTATGCTCCTCTTTAACTTTATTGGCATAGGCATATTCTGCTTCGCCAGCGGCGGCCGACTTGCTCACAAAAAAGTCTTCAATGGAGCCCAGGTCGGTTCTTTGAAGCAACTGCAGGTAATCGGGCACAAGGTAGGAGCCATTTTGAGGAAAGATGCCCAGCACCGCCTCCGGCATAAGCTTTAGCTTGCCCACACCCTGCGACTTTTCGAAATCGTGTTTCAGGTGCTGCTTAAAGCCCTGCAGCTTGTCGATAAAGTTGTCCTGATTGAAGTTGACCTCCACTTTGCTGTCGCGAAGCAACTCGTAAAGCGATGTGCGAAAAACAGTGCTGTCACTATCAAAATCGTCGAACACCCTTTCTACCAGGTCTTCGTCGAGCGACACCTTGTTGAAATATGAATAGGCCAGCAGAAAGCTCTTGTTGAAGGTGATGTTTACATCGCGGCGTGGCGCCAAAAACCACTGCTTGTGGTCTGTTTGCAGCGAAACCGGGAAAAACAGAAGCGGACAACGGGCCAGGGTGCCGTCGCCAAATTTGCCATGCACAAAAGGCCAGCCTACATACAGGTCTTTTCCGCCCCGCTCCTCGAAAATAAACTGATCGAGCCGGTACAGCTTTTTGAGGCTATTGCTAAGCTGATTGTTGTTGTAGTCGCGGCTGTCAACCACCTGACAAAGCGGAAACCGGACTTTTTGCGCGATAAGATCTTTGATAATTTGGAAGGAAGGATTTCCCAGGGTAAAGTCGAAGTCGTGAATGTCGATAAACTGCTCCGATGCCAAACGCAACAGCAGCAGCGAGCGGTTGTTTCCTGTAAGGTTGGTAAGCTTACGCAGATAAGACTGCAATATACTTTGCATAGATGATGGTTGGCAATTTTGTGAAAGATAAACGATGCCGGCATAACTTCATTGTTTTTTGCTATGAATTGGCACTTCGCACCAGCGCAGGCTGCATTGGCCGGCACCGGCAACCCGTTAGAATTTAAAATACTTCCGCATCCGGCCGATCAGGCTGTCGGGAAGTATTTTAATTTCAGCCAGTTCTTCCCAGCTTGTATAGGGGCCATGCTGGTTGCGATAGGAAACGATAGCCGCTGCCTGGTTGCGGTTCAAATAGGGATGCCGCCTTAGTGAATCGATAGTAGCGGTGTTCAGCGATATACGGCTGCAGCAGGTAGCGGAGTCGACGTAAAATCTCTCCCACAACCGGTCAAGCGTTTCAGGTTTTATGCCGTAAACCGCACTTAGCTGCTCCTCGTTGTAAAAGCCACCGAGTATAGTTCTGTATTTAATAATTCTTTCCGAAAAAGCCGGCCCAATTCCATATACTTCCTCCAGGTCAGCCGCCGAAGCCACATTGATGTCGAGCTTTGCCCTCGCTTCCGCTTTGTTGGCTGCATCACCGCTTTTGGCTGGCGTCCGTTTCCTCGCTGACTCAACGGCGGCTACTACCATAAACGGGGCCAGCTGGTTGTAAATAGCGGAGTCGAGGCCGTACACCCGCAGCACATCGGCTTTTTCGTAAAACCTGCCTCCACGGCTGAGGAAGGTACTCCAGTTGCGCGCTACCCGCTGGGGCAGCCGCATGGCCAGAAGCTGCTCCTCGCTTACGGTGTTGGCATCAAACGTCATGAGATTAGTCAGCTTCATATTCCGCCCTTCACTTTCCTCTTCTGCCTTGCGTTTTTTCCACTTTATATTGGCTGTCCACTGGTCCAGCTCCTGCAACTCCTTTTCGCTTACGGGTATACTTTGCGAGTAGAGCCAGTGGTCGTAAACAAACGAGAGGGAAAAAGCGATAAAAATAAAAACCAGGAGAACTAAAACGCCGTTTATTTCCTTTCTGGAATAGCCAAAATTAACTTTAAACCAGTTTTGAAGCTGTTTCATCGCCTGATTGAAAAGAGGGTGAAATTAAACAAGCTAACAAAGCTGGGAAATAAATCGGCTTGTTTATAATGGTTCTAAATTGCAATGAGTGACATATGTCATTTCTATAAAAATTTATTACCTGCTATTTTTGAAGCCTGAATTCTTAATTGTAAATGCACAAGTCTTTTAAAGCAGTAAGTATATCGTACAAAAGTGCCCCGCTCAACATCCGTGAGCTTATTTCTTTTGATGAGGATTCGTGTAAGAGACTTTTAAAGTATTTCAAAGAATTTACTTCCATTAATGAGGCGCTCGTGCTTTCCACATGCAATCGCACCGAGGTCTATTATTCGTCGGCCGAAGATCTCTCTGCCGATATAATGAAGCTGATTGCACTGGAAAGAGGAATTGCCGATGCCTCTGCTTACAATGACTATTTCGTGGTTCTTAATGATCATCAAACGGCTTTGCAGCATTTGTTTGATGTATCGATGGGGCTTGATGCACAGGTAATAGGCGACCTACAGATCAGCAACCAGGTAAAAAGAGCTTACCAGTGGTCGGCCGATGAAGACATGGCTGGCCCGTTTTTGCACCGGTTAATGCACACCATTTTCTTTACCAACAAAAGGGTGGTGCAGGAGACGTCGTTCAGAGATGGCGCTGCGTCGGTTTCATACGCGGCAGTTGAACTGATAGAGGAGCTAACAGCCGGCATTGGCAAACCCCGCATACTTGTGATCGGGCTTGGCGAAATTGGCGAAGATGTAGTGCGCAACCTCGAATATATTAAGAACAAGACCGTTTATATAGCAAACCGAACCTACGAAAAGGCCCAGGCAATTGCGGAGGAATGCGGCTATGAAGCCATTCGTTTCGAGAAAATATATGAGTACCTGCAACACTCCGACGTTGTAATCTCTTCTGTTTCAAACAAAGAGCCGATCATTTGCAGAAAGCACTTCATCAACACCGAGTTGCTTACCTACAAATACCTCCTCGATTTATCTGTTCCCAGGAGCATTGAAACCGAAGTAGAAGAGGTACCCGGCGTGCTGCTGTATAACATCGACGATATCCATAGCAAAACCAGTGAGGCGCTTGAAAAGAGACTGGCTGCTATTCCGCAGGTAAAGGAGATAATTGAAACCTCGATCGTCGACCTGCTCGATTGGTCGAAGGAAATGGAGGTGTCTCCCACCATCAACAAGCTAAAAAATGCCCTTGAGCAGATACGCAAAGAGGAGATTGCCCGTCATCTGAAAGGAATGACCGACGAAGAGGCGAAGGCTGTAGACAAGGTGACCAGGGGAATGATGCAGAAAATAATGAAGCTACCTGTACTTCAGCTAAAAGCCGCCTGCAAGAGAGGAGAAGCCGAAACGCTCATCGATCTTTTGAACGACCTCTTCGACCTTGAAAAACAACAAATAAAAGCTGATAAATAAGCTTTTACTTCCACCTTACCTAAAAATTTTCCTATTTTGGTTTGTTAATGGCGTAGGCTGCGCCTTCTTTTATGAAGCTTTTGGGTAAAAAATCATTATTGTTTCTGGTTGGGCTTTCGTTTTCTACAGTGCTCCACGCCGGGTTGAAGGAGAGTGCGCTGGAGATATTTGAGCAGAATAACAGGAAAGGCTTAAAAGACGACCTGGGCAATGTGTTGATTCCGGCTAAATACGAAGAAATTGGCTGGAGCAACCACACTACTGAACCGCTGGAGGAAACAATAGGGTACAAGCTCAACGGCTTTTGGGGACTTACCACACTCAAAGACGAGCAGGTTACCAAAGCCCTCTACCGCGATTTTTATCCGCTGCCCAACAATCTCATAAAGGCCTCGCGAAGTAATAGCTATGCGCACTTTCTATACTTTGGTGTACTCGACACCAAAGGCAAACCACTCATCGGCTTTCAGTATTACGACATAGAAGTATCGAACGGGGGCTATATCGCCTCAGTATACAACAACCAGTCTGTCACTTATGGCGTAGTGTCTTCAAAAGAAGAGGTGCTCATTCCTTTTACCTACAAAAAAATCTCGTACATAGGGCAGAATCTTTATCAGGCAGTGGACGAAAAAGATAAGGCCGCCGTTTATACCGCCGCGGGTAAAAAATTGCCAAACGACGGCTTCGACAGCCTGCACCGGGTAAACGACGGTCTGCTGATAGTATCGAAAGAAGGCAAACTGGGCCTTATGCGCAACGACGGCAGCTATGTGCTTGAGCCTTTCTACAAACAGCTGGAGGCAATAAATGATACCACCTTCCGGCTTACCACCTACCCACACTGGCAAATGATAGATCAGTCGAACACCCGGCTGAAATCGTTTTATTACGACAACCTTATGCCCATCGGGTCGGGCGTGTACAAAGCCACAACCTACGAAGGGCATGCGCTTGTAAACATAAGCGGCCGGCAGCTGAGCAATAAAAGCGATTGGCATATTACCTACTCAGACGAAAACTTTGTAATTACCCGGGAACAGGCAAAATTCCAGGTATACAATCAGTCGGGAGAGAAGTTTTTGGAGAACGCTTTCGACTCGCTCCACTACGATGGCACGTATTTTTATACGCTTACCCGAAAAAACAAAACACCACTTTGGGATATCTACAATAAGTACGGCCGGAAGATCAGCCGTTTTCCTTACAACGAGGTAAAACCCGTGGGGCTGCAGGATGGGAGTGCCAGTGGCAACAGGCTGATCCCCGCCAAGAAAGATTACTACTGGGGTTTTCTCGACTTTAACGGGAGCTTGGTTGTTGATCATAAATTTGAACACGTTGAGGCATTTGAAGGCGGCATGGCGGCTGTAGAATACCTCGGCGGCTGGGGTGTGATCGATCGGAACGGGAACTGGATTATCTCTCCTCAATACGACTACTGCGAGGTATTGAGCAGTGAGGTAATTCTGGTGAAAAGGGACGGAAAATCAGATCTCATTACTCCTGAAAACGAATGGCTTTATACCAGCAACCACTCCATCAAACCTGAAAACACGTGGTTGGTTGAATCAAGTTCTTACGGAAGCTTCGGACTCCTTACTTCGGCAGGTGTAAAGGTTACAAACCCTGAATTTGATGAGTTGGTAATCCCTGAAAACGATTCGCTGGTATTTTTAAGGCAGAAGGATTACTGGTGGGTGATTAGCAAAACAGGACGGGTAATCAGCGGTGTTGACAGCAAATACCAGAAGGTGGCGCCGCTAAGCGAAGCATACTTTGGCATTGTAAAAGATGACCAATTCGGCTTTGTGGACCTGAATAATAAACTTAGAATAGCCAACAGATATGAGGATGCCTATAACTTTAGCGAGGGCCGGGCGGCAGTAAAACTCCTCGGCAGGTGGGGCTTTGTCGACAAAATTGAGCGGCTGGTAATACAGCCCATTTACGACCAGGTAAGTTCGTTTAAAGACGGTATTTCCGTGGTGGTACGCAACAACAGGTACGGGCTTATAGACAAGGCCGGCAGTGAGGTGGCGAAGCTCGATTTCGACAGTATTTACTACGCAGGCAGCGGAATTTATATTTTGCAGCAAAAAAACCAGTTTGGCACTTATCATGGCAAAACCGGCTACACCATGCTGCCAAGGTTTAACTCACTGGTAATCCTGAGCAATGGACTGCTGATATCTGAAAAACGGGGATTGAAGGGGCTTATCAACGAAAAAGGCATTGATCTGATTCCCGCCGTCTACAGCGAGATCGTGTACGATCCCTATCGCGACCTTTACCTATGCAAGGAACCCGGCAAAACAGAGATCTTCTCAATAAAGTAACTTCCGCTTGCCGGCACCGGCTAATACACTGCGGCTGTCTGTAACCTTTCGGATTTTTTCCGGTAATACACATTGCCAATGCAACCTTCTTGTTTTCTCCTGATCTTTTCAGGGACATTCAGCGAAATACTACCCCTATGCTTAAAAACTACATAAAAACCGCGCTTAGAAACTTTACCAGGCACAAAAGCTCCTTCTTCATTAACGCCGTGGGCCTTTCTACGGGAATGGCCTGCACCTTCCTTATTTTGCTATGGGTGAATGATGAAATGAACTTCGACCGGTGGCATGCCAAAGACGACAGGATATACCGCGTAATGGAGCATCAAACCTATGCGGGCAGTATGTTTACAACCGCCTCCACACCCGGCGTGCTGGCAGATGCCATGAAGAAAGAATACCCGGAGGTAGAACATGCCGCCACCTATACATGGGAAATGGACAATATGTTTAGCGTAGGCGACAGGTTTTTTAAGGCAAAGGGTATGTATGTGGGTGCCGACTGGTTCCACATTTTTTCATTTAAGCTGCTGCACGGCAGTGCCGATGAGGCTTTGGCCAGCCCCACCTCGCTGGTTGTTTCAAAAAGCCTGGCCAGAAAGCTTTTTGATACCGACGATGTGGTGGGCAAGCAAGTGCTCTTTAACAAGAAGCAAACTTATAACATCACGGCCGTTTTTGACGACGTACCTTCCAACTCAACCCTGCAGTTCGAATACCTCATTCCATTCAGTGTGTTTGCCGACGAGAATGAGTGGGTGAAAGAGTGGGGAAACAACGGCCCCAGAACAGTGCTAACTCTGGCGCCCGGCACCAAAGAAGAAGACTTTGAAGCCAAGATTGGTGACTTTATTAAAAAACGAAACGAGGGCTCCAACGTGGATATGTTTGTGCACCCATTTGGCTACTCTTACCTTTATGGCCGGTTTGAAGACGGACACCTGAAAGGCGGACGGATCGACTACGTGCGGATGTTTTCGATCATTGCTGTGTTCATTCTTATCATCGCCTGTATCAATTTTATGAACCTCTCCACGGCCCGCTCGCAGCGCCGTTCAAAGGAGGTGGGCATTCGGAAGGCCATAGGCGCAAGCAGAAATTCGCTGGTTGGGCAGTTTATGGGCGAATCCGTGCTCATTTCTATCGCCTCGCTGGTTGTGGCTGTGGCACTGGTGTACCTGGCACTCCCCTATTTCAACGAGCTTACCGACAAGGAGATAAGCGTCGACCTTTCCAACCCCGTTTTTTGGGTAGGGCTAGCCACTGTTACGCTGCTTACCGGGCTGGTGGCGGGCAGCTACCCCGCGCTATACCTTTCTGGCTTCGAGGCGGTGGCAGTGCTAAAAGGTTCGCTGCGGTCTTCGGTAGGTGAGCTGATTGCCAGAAAAGGGCTGGTGGTTTTTCAGTTTTTTTTGTCCATCGTGCTCATTATTTCCACCATTGTTATCTACAACCAGATACAGTTTACCCAAACCAAAAACCTGGGGTACGACAAAGAGAACCTGATATACTTCCCGATAGAAGGCGATCTGAGCAATAAGATTGACGCCTTTCAAAATGAGCTGAGGAATATTCCTAATATTAAAAGTGTAAGCACCACCAGCCACACACTTTTGGGCCGCAACAGCAATACAGGTGGCGTGTCGTGGGAAGGGAAAGATCCGGAAGCCAGAATACTGTTTGAAATGGTGGGCACTAATTACGATTTCCTTTCGACCATGGGTATGGAAATAAAAGAAGGTCGCGATTTCTCAAAGGCGTTTGGGGCCGATTCTACCAAAGTAATTATCAACGAAGCGGCTGCCAGGGTAATGCAGATGCAGGAGCCTGTAGGCAAGCAGATCGACTTTTGGGGCGGCAAGTGGGAAATAATCGGGTTGGTAAAAGACTTCCATTTTCAGTCGATGCACAACCAAATTGAGCCCCTTATCTTTCGGCTTGATCCCTCCTATAACTGGGCGTGTTTTGTGCGATTAGGTGCCAGTGATGTGCCGGCAACGCTAGCTGAGGTAAAGCAGCTTTACGAAGACTTTAACCCGGGCTATACTTTCGAGTACCAGTTTATGGACGAGCAATATGCACGCTTGTACCAGTCGGAAATGCGCGTAGGCACCCTCTCCAGGTACTTTGCCAGCTTTGCAGTTATTATTTCGTGCCTTGGTCTGTTTGGCCTGTCGGCCTTTACTGCCGAGCGCCGCACAAAGGAGATAGGGATTAGAAAAGTATTGGGCGCCACGGTGGCTAACCTGGCGGTCATGTTGTCAAAAGACTTTACGGTGTTGGTGGTGATTTCCATTATGCTGGCCATTCCGGTGGCGTGGTATTTTATGGACCAGTGGCTGGGCGCTTTTGTGTACAAAATTGACCTAAGTGCATGGTTCTTTGTGGGTGCCAGTGCATTGGCGCTGGTAATCGCCTGGCTCACAGTTAGCTTTCAGTCGATTAAAGCGGCTTTGGCCAA